>NZ_JBJPHU010000049.1:0-45827 GCF_052939515.1 Phormidesmis sp. 146-33 | reverse complement strand
CTGCTTGACTGACAAAACTCAGGAAAGCGAGAAAGGAAGCTAGGAGGGAAGTAGAGCATGATTTAAGCTGAGAAGTAACCACACAAATCAGTCAAATCAATGTCACCAACTTCCCGTCTCTATCATGCGCTGTCGCAATTTCTGAGTCAAGGCGAGATTGAGTGGAAAGATGCGCGTCACCTGCAAACATTGTGTTGGATGATCATCGGCATCGTTCAAAGCCAGAACGTGCATCTGAGTGGATTTGGGGTGTATGTCAAGAGTCGAGCCAAGATTGCCCAGTCCCACCCAAGACGGTTTCGACGTTGGCTGTCGAATCGACGCATTGACGTGATGTCGGTCCACCAAGCGCTGGTGAAGCAAGCCTTGTCCGAGTGGGGCAATGACCGGGTGTATTTGAGCTTAGATACCACGATGGTCTGGAATTGCTTCTGTATCATCTGGGTGGGTGTCGTCTATCGCGGGCGAACCGTTCCGGTGGCATGGCGCATCGTGGCGCAGTCGAGTAGTACGGTGCGCTTGTGGAGTGTGCAGCGGGTTTTGCGGCAAGCCGAACGGGTGATGCCAGAGGGCGTATCTGTGGTGTTGCTCGCGGACCGAGGGTTTGCTGATGGCAAGTTGATGAAGTATCTGCGAGAGAATCTGGGCTGGCATTTTCGGATTCGCATCAAACGCTCGTTCCAGTTTCAGCTTGAGGCTCAGTGGCATAAAGTGTCGTCGGTCGTGCTGCAACCGGGACAAGCCTACTTCACGCCAGCGGTCTTGATCGGCAAAACAGTGCCCTACCCGAATGTCTATCTCGCCTTTGCTCATGACCAACAGAGCGGGGAAGACTGGGTGATTGTCAGTGATGAGGTGACCACGCTGCAAACTTTTGCTCAATATCGCTTGAGGTTTCAGATAGAGGAGTCGTTTTTAGACCTCAAATCCAATGGGTTCAACCTGGAGGCTTCGCGGTTGCGCGACAAGTTCGCCCTCTCTCAATTGTGTGGGGTGCTTGCCTTAACGGTGCTGTTTTTGGTGCTGCAAGGAACGCAAGTCGTGGCATCCGGCAAGCGTCGTCAAGTGGATGCCCATTGGCATCGCGGCATGAGTTATCTCAAACTTGGTTGGAACTGGATTCGGCTGGCTATCACTCAACAGTGGGAGATCTCTGTTTGTCGCTTTCTATCGGGCTTACCTGATCCGCATCCTGCTTTTGCTTCCAAGCGACAACGCGACGACTCCTTGAAGCGTGAATTTACTGTCCTCTCTTGCATTCCGGCTTCCTAGTTTTGTCAGTCAAGCAGACTACCGATCTCACCCTGACATCATCAGCTTCTATAACGGCTGGATGCGCGGACAGGACTGGGAGCATGACGGTAAGACCTTTCGCTTTCAGAAGACGATCGAGCCGAGAGACGATGAGTTTTCTGAAGTGCCATCGGTGATCAAAGTGTCTGGGCAGTCTCAGGAAGAATGGCATGAGGAGGTATTGAACTTTCTACACTCGATGCGCGATCGCGGGAATCTCACAGACTGGAATCAAGTCGCTTTTCTATTTAGCTCAGTTAAAAACGATAAAGTGGTTGCTCTGTCTCGATTTCTAGAACAGAACGGAATCAGCGTCTACTCTCCCCGATCTAACCAATTTTTTGAGAGAGAAGAGGTTCGGCTAATGATCGGGGCGCTCCTCTTTCTGTTTCCTCAATATCCGACCATTCGGCAATGGGATGAGAATGTCACGTTAAAAATTTGGAATTACTACGACGAGCAGTGTTTCAACCCATTCGCTGAAGAGTTACGGAAGCCTGAAAATGCAGATTTGCTGAAGTGGGGAAGAGCGGTTGCAAAACGTCATCTCAACATGACCAACAACGCTGACTACGCTTTCTCTGGGCTGTTTTATCAACTTCTACGCTTCCCTTTGTTTAGCCGCTATCTAGACGAAGATTTGCTGCGTCAAAAGGGACTACAGAATAGTCGCGCAATGCGAAATCTGGCAGTCTTGTCACAGCTACTTGGCAAGTTTGAATATCTCTACAACATCAGTGTTTTTACACCAGGCTTTCTAGAGAAGAACTTGAAAGACTTGTTTAATCAGTTTTTCCGATTCTTACAGGATGGTGGAATTAGTGAGTACGAAGACAAGTCAGAGTATGCACCAAGCGGATGTGTTTCGTTCCTGACGATTCACCAATCGAAGGGGTTAGAGTTTCCGATCGTCATTGTGGGGTCGCTAGGCAATTCCCCTCGCAAGCAGCACAGCCACTTGGATGAGGTTCTTGAAAACGGCTACTTGCTTCGTCCTGCATTTGAGCCATTAGAGCAGGTGAAGTTCTACGATTTCCGTCGTCTGTTCTATACCGCTTTCTCTCGCGCCCAAAACCTGTTGGTGCTGACTTGCCAGGAGAAACAGGGACAGGGGCGAACTCCCTCAAAGCATTTCGCTCAGGTCTACGAGACGCTACCAAATTGGAAGGATGAGCGGTTTCAACCGGAAAGATTGCCGCTAGAGAAAGTGAAGGATGTCAACCTCAAGCGCGAATACTCCTTCACATCGCATCTAACTCTGTACGAGAACTGTGCCGAGCAATATCGTTTTTTCAAGGAGTTGGAGTTCGCACCGATTCGCACGAGTCCGATTCTGTTTGGTACGTTGGTGCATCAGACGATCGAGGACATTCACAAGACCGTTATTCGAGGCGAAGAACACAAGCTTTCTGTGGCGCAAATTGAATCTTGGTTTGATACTAACTATGCCTATTTGACCAAGCGAGAACGGGTCTATTTAGCTGCTGTTGTGAAAAGTGCAGCACTTGATCATGTGTTGCGATACTACCGCAAGAATCAGGGAGATTGGACACACATCAAAGAGGCAGAAGTTGATGTTTCATTGGTGAAAGATGATTACATCTTGAAAGGCAGTATTGACCTTATTCAAGGATTGAATGGAACGGTTGAAATTGTCGATTTTAAGTCAGAAAAGAAACTAGACGTTAACAATTTGAGAGATAGGGAAAAATTAGATCGCTATCGTCGTCAACTTGAGATTTATGCTCACATTGTTGAGGAAAGGATGAAGTTAGAGGTAAGCCAAAGTCATCTCTATTACACTGGCGAAGAAAGTGGTAATCCTCGCATTACATTCTCAAAGAATAGCCGATCAATTGAGAAGACGATCTCTACCTTTGATGAAGTGGTGAGTCGAATTGAGGTAAAAGATTTCGGCATCAAACATCGACCTGAAAAGCAGTGTGAAGCTTGCGATATGCGGCATTACTGCGATGCAAAGAATTGGAAGTTTAGAGCTTCTTAGTCACCTAAAAATAAAGTTTATTCAGTACGGAACGGCAGAGTAACGATGGTCAGCAGTCAACAGAGAACGATGAATCTTCCTGGTGTATCGACGGTGAACAACGTTGAGGATTACCAGTTTGAACCAATTAAGGGCTATCCGATGTTGCATTGGAAGGGCAAGCGTCCTTTCCGATCGACGCAGTACTATCCGGCTCAGTTGAAAGAGGTTCATGGTGAGGCTGTTGAGGGTTGGCGGAACAAGATTTACTGGGGCGATAACCTTCAGGTGATGAGTCATTTGCTGAAGGAGTTTCGTGGAAAGGTAAATTTGGTTTATATCGATCCACCGTTTGCATCTAGTGAAAACTATCGGATGACGATACGTAGAAAAGGAGGATCTAATGAGAAAACTAAGCTACCTGTAGAAAGCTCAGTATTTGAAGACAAGCAGTATACAGATATGTGGTCAAACGACGAATATCTCCAGTTTCTGTTTGAAAGATTGATTTTACTAAAAGAACTAATGCAGGATGGTGCTTGCATATACGTTCATTCTGATTACAGAGTGGATTCTTACGTAAGGCTTCTACTGGATGAGGTTTTCGGAAAAGAAGCTTTTGTTAATGAGATAATCTGGTATTACACTAATAAATATGGAGCAAACTCCGCGGCTTTTGACAGCTTTCATAACACCATCTATGTCTATTCAAAAGGCAAAGAATTTGTTTATAATCCAGTGCTTGTTCCTGTTAAAGAAGCGAGAATGCAACCGGTTCGTCGTTGGAACAAGGATCTAGGAATAAATGAATGGTTACGAGACGAGAACGGAAAAAATTTGTATCAAGAGAGCCGAGAAAAAGAGATTGGTGATGTCTGGGAAATTCCTGTCATAAATCCAATGGCATCAGAAAGAACAGGATATCCGACACAAAAACCAGAAGCTCTGTTAGAACGCATCATTCAAGCCTCATCAGACCCTGGTGATATTGTCTTCGATTGCTTTATGGGAAGCGGTACTACTCAATCTGTAGCCACCCAATTAGGCAGACGCTTCATTGGTGCAGACATCAATCTCGGAGCCGTACAAATTACGACTAAACGGCTCTTAGCCATCCCTAGTGATCTAGAACACCAACAGCAACAAGGCAATTTACAGACTGGAGAAGAACCCATTACCCCCTACACAAGCTTTGAGGTTCATAACGTCAACCACTACGATGTATTCCGAAATCCACTAGAAGCCAAAGATATCCTCCTTGAAGCCCTCGAAGTGCAACCCCTAGAACGAGGTCATCTATTCGACGGCATCAAAGACGATCGCATGGTCAAAATCATGCCCGTCAACCGAATCGCCACTCGCGCCGATCTCACTGAGCTAACCACTGGGTTTGACTACAAAGCTTTCGAGAAACGCCAGAAAGACGCTCCCACCAAACCCGTTGAGAAAATCCTTCTCGTCTGCATGGGACATGAACCCGATCTAGCAGCCGTTCTTGAGAAGGAAGCCCAACCCTTCAAGATCGATGTCGAAGTTGTAGACATCCTGCGGGACAAGTCAAACCTCGAATTTAAGCGCGACTCAGAAGCACAAATCAAAGTGCAGGGTAAGCATCTTGTGGTCGAGAAGTTCTACCCCATGAACCTGCTACAGAAGCTGAGTCTACAACAGGAAAACGTCGAGGATTGGCGCGAACTCGTTGAATCCATCATGATCGACTGGAACTATGACGGAGCTATCCTTGAGCCTAAACACGTTGACATTCCTGACAAAAACGATTTGGTGAAGGGCAGATACGAGATCCCTGATGATGCAGGCACAATCCGCGTCAAAATCACTGACTTGCTCTCAGAATCGCTCGAAGTAGAGGTGCAACATGGCTAAGAAGATCATCAAAACCGTTGACCTCAACTTTGCTTTCTTCACTCAACTGCTCAGTTTTTACAAACAAAAGCGGAAGGCGATTCGCACTCACTACCGGGAACTGACCAAGAAATTCCTTGACTTCAACGACCCCGATCACAACCCGAAAGCCTATCTACGTCAGCCTCAATTTGAAGCGCTGGAGATTTACATTTTTCTCAAAGAGTATCTAGACAATGCTCCTGTTCACCAAATCTTTCAGGAATGGGTCGATAAGACAGGCAACTTTGAGGGACGCACGATCGCTGAACAGTCCGGTCAAGTTCAGATGGATTTGCTGCGTGAACTGTCGAGAGATCAGTACGAAGCCATCTTCGACCGTATGAAGGCGAATGCCCGCCTCTACTCGAATTACATCTTTGCACTGACAATGGGCACGGGTAAGACGATCTTGATGGCAACCTGCATTTTTTATGAGTTCATCCTTGCCAACAAATTCCCGAAGGATGAGAAGTATTGCCACAACGCCCTTGTCTTTGCTCCAGATAAGACGGTTCTTCACTCTCTGCGCGAAATTCAAACCTTTGATCTCTCCAAAGTGGTTCCTGCTGAGTATCGAAACTTCCTCACGGCTCACCTTCAATTTCACTTTCTTGATGAAGCTGGAACGACGCTCACAACACTAGATCGATCGCGCTTCAATGTGATCATCTCTAACACCCAGAAAATCATTCTCAAACGTCAGAGCAAGGAGAAAACGCCCATTGAGAAGCTTCTAGGTAGCGGCAAGCCCACTTACCAGGCGAACAGTGTCTATGCTCAGAATGCAGACCTCTACGGCTTTGATGAGCCAGACAGCGAAGACTCTCTCACAACCAACCAGCGCTTTGAGAAGCTGAGACGATTGGAGCAAATTGGAGTCTACATTGATGAGGCTCACCATGCTTTCGGCAATCAGCTTGCAAATGATATGGGCATCAAGGAGACCGCAACAAGTCTGCGAAAAACAGTTGATGAGCTTGCCAGAAGTCTAGAGCAGGCTGGAACTCGCGTAGTGGCTTGTTACAACTACACTGGAACGCCGTATGTGGGTAAAGAGGTACTGCCTGAAGTCGTCTATGCGTATGGGCTAAAAGAAGCGATCGACAAAGGATTTTTGAAGAAAGTCAAAATTCACGACTATCAAAACACTCGAAATAATGAGTTTGTTGAACTTGCGATCGATAATTTCATAAGGGAAACGCTCAATATCCGACCCGAAGGCAAGCTTCCCAAACTCGCTTTCTTCGCTGCCACGATCGACGAGCTTCAAAAAGAACTCCGTCCCGCCGTTGAGAAGGCACTCGCAAAATATGGCATCCCCACCAGTGCGATTCTGGTCAACGTGGGAGATCCTAAACTTACGACCAATGACGAGATCCGTGAGTTCAACCGTCTCGATCATCCTGACTCTGAGAAACAGTTCATTCTGCTTGTAAATAAGGGGCGCGAAGGCTGGAATTGTCGATCTCTGTTTGGCGTTGCCCTATTCCGTCAGCCCAAGTCTAAGATTTTCGTTCTTCAAGCGACGATGAGATGTCTCAGAGCGATCGGGGAAGGTCAACTGACTGGACACGTTTACCTGAGTGAGGAAAATAAAAAAATCCTTGATGCAGAGCTTCAACAGAATTTCAGGGTCAGTCTCAAAGAAGTCGAGGAGGCAGCCAGCGATCGTGAAACGGTGAACGTCAAAGTTTTGAAGACTGAGACTATCAAACTGCGTCGAGTTCGCAGGCAGTTTCAACTGAGAGAAAAGAATCTCGTCAGCGGCATCAATCTTGAACTCGATCAAGCTGACACCGAGCAGTATCGTCTCATTCATACCGAGCAGGAAGGACTACCGCTAAAAGGTGTGGCGAAACGGAAGACAAAAACCGAAGACATTACGAGCATTCGAGAAAAACGTCAGTTCAGCTACCTCACTGTCGTTGCTGAGATTTCGCGTTATCTCAACAAATCGCCGCTGTTCCTTGAAAGAGTTCTAGAACAAACTCAAGACGGTATGGAAGCCATTCTCAAAGCTGTGAATGAGTTTAATGAGCTTCTCTACGACTGGATCATTCCACGCCTGTTCAAGGACTTCTATGACATTGATCAGAGCGAAACGACTGAAGAGTATGAAGTTGAGTTAGTCAAGCTTTCTAAAGAGGGCTATACCGTTAGCGCTAAACGCGATTTGATTGTCTCTCATGAATCTGCCCGTGAACTGGTGAGTGCTGGAGTCGAGAAGAGCTTTCACCTCGATAAATACTGCTTTGACTCTAATCCTGAAAAAAGTCTGTTCTGGAACCTACTTCGTGATGGCAAAGTGAAAAAACTTTACTTTACTGGGATGCTTACACACGGACAGTCTGATTTCTTTGTTCAATACATTGATCCCACCTCTCACACAGTTCGTAGCTACTATCCTGACTTTCTGTTTCAGAAAGAAGATGATACTTACGTCATGGTGGAAGTCAAAGGCGATCACATGATTGACGACCCGATCGTGCAGGCGAAAAAAGAATTTGCTGAACAGATGGCAGGTGCAAGTGGAATGACATATCGACTTCTCAAAGGAAGCGAAGCTGAACAGGGTCAGTACAGTTCTTTGATGGATTGAAGCTGGTTAAAAAACGAGTTAACAATATAGCAAGAATACACTTTAGAAGTTAAAACAATGCGCCGACTAATGCGAATGGAATCCTAAACAGCAACCAATTTTGTATAACTTGTTAACTGGAGAAAATTTAAACTCAAATGTCCTCAAACCTCTTAATTATCGACACCGAGACAACTGGTTTGTGTCCAACTCAAGACCGTGTGATTGAGCTAGGAGCCATCCTCTATTCAATTGAGCATAAGACAGTTCTCCATCAACTTTCCACGCTGCTTTGCGCCCCTGCTGAAAATCCAGCAGAGAAGACAAATCGAATCTGTCCAAATGTATTGCCCACAGTTTCAGAAAGTCTGCAACAAAAGAACATTGAGATATTTCTAGATATGGCAGATACAGCACTGTTTGCAGTTGCTCATAATGCTGACTTTGATAAGCAGTGGTTTGACGGTAAACATCTACCTGTGTTGCAGTCAGGAGATGAGCCGATGAAGTGGCTGTGTACGATGGATGATTTTGTGTTTCCGCTGCAAACCCGTCCGAGGGAATCGTTGATCAATCTTGCTTTGGCGCATGGAATTGGTGTGAGTTGTGCCCATCGAGCGCTTACGGATTGTCAGCTAATCGCGGCGCTGTTTGATCGCATGGATAGTCTAGTGCCGATGATTAGTCATGCCTTGCGACCCAAAGAGGTATTTCGAGCGCTGGTGAGCTTTGATAATAAACAAATGGCGAAGGATGCTGGATTTAGATGGAATCCTGAAGATAAAACTTGGGCTAGAAAAATGGCTGTGGAAGATACTGAGAAGTTGCCGTTTAAGGTTTTGCAAATTAGTCAGTAGAGCAACAATTTTGAGAGGAGATTCAACTGGTTTGTTATCAGTGGTTTAAGCCAAATTAATGGAGTGCAATGAGTAATAATCCAAATAGAATTTCTCTACAATCCAACACGTCGGATTATGTAACTTCAGCAGCAAAAGCGGCTCTTGGGACTGTCCCCTTTGTTGGTTCTTTACTAGCTGAATTGGCTGGAATTGTTATCCCTAATCAACGGATTGATAGAATTACCAAGTTTGCCCAGACTCTTGAACGTAGATTGTCAAATCTAGAACAAGAATTTATTCAATCGCAACTTTTAGATGAACAATTTACTGATTTGCTGGAAGAGGGCTTAAGACAGTCTGCCCGTTCGCTAACAGATGAGCGTAGAGATTATATAGCTTCTGTCATTGCTAATAGCTTGTCTTCTCAAAGCATTGAGTATATTGAGTCTAAACATCTCCTGCGAATTCTAGACGAATTAAATGATATCGAGGTCGTATGGTTAAGATTTCATGTTGATCGTTCAATGAGCAGCGATCACGAGTTCAGGAAAACGCACGAAAATTTGCTGCGACCAACGGTTACAAACATGGGTTCATCTCAGGAAGAGTTTGACAAGGCGGCGTTACAGGAAAACTACAAGGAGCATTTGACCCGATTAGGGCTGCTAGAACATCGTTACGAAATGGACTCTAAAACGAAGACCCCGCAATACAATTCTTCTACAGGTACTCCAAAGGTTGCTGGCTATGAAATTACGTCTTTGGGTAAGCTTCTACTTCGCCAAATCGGATTCGAGTTTTAGTAAGTGGTACGCATTCCACTACGTTGTCTGAACTAAGTAACAGAAACTGCTTGTGTCAACTGCCAGCAATAATTCAAGAACCGACGAGCCAGTAGTGCTGTATCGGTGGTGGATTGAGAAGGATCGTTAGAATATAAACTGTCACAATTTGTTGAATTTACAAAATGAACAAAATAGAATTAGACATTCTTCAAGCAGTTGTCGATGAGCAGAAAGTTAATCCTTCTATTGCAGTAACAGAATACCAAATCGCTGAAAGAGTTGAGCTTGATTTACAAGAAATACGTGCAAATTTGAACCTACTAAAGAGGCAAGGTTGCGTTCAGTTGGAAGATCTTGGCTCTCATTCTGGCGAAGCAGTTTGGGCAAAGATTACACCAGAGGGTTCTATGGCGCTGCAAGGACGCAATGAGTTTCTCACAAAAGAAATAGGTATCAGCATTGGGAACTTAATTCAAGTTGAGAAGGCTTGCAATTCACAATTTCAACAGGGGACTCACAACAGCACCCAAAGCCTATTTGTTGATAACACAAGCAAAGCTGCACTTAGTGAGCTGTTAAATGACATCAAAAAACTGGTCAATAGCCTCGAACTTGATGCTCAAACCAAAGATGAGTTGCAATCTGATATTCAAACACTCGAAGCTCAAGCATCCAACCCAAAACCGAAGAAAGCTATCTTCAAAGCAGTATTCGCATCAATTGCTTCAATTCTAAAAGGTGCTACTGAAAAAGCAATCTCTACTGAACTGGCTTCCCATGCACCCTCTGTACTTCAGCGAATTCACGAGTTTCTTCAAAACATGGGTTAGAAATAGGAAAAGATCACTAATATTCTCAACCCCTAAACCGAATCATCCCGCCACCCACACTGACAATCCCAATGCACCCGTTCAGGATGAGTCTGCACCAACGATCGCTCACACTCAGGGCAACGCCCCGTAAACATCGGATGCCAGTCCAGCAGCGCGATCTTCTGCTCTCTCGTCCATCGCTGCATAGGTTCGATCACCAACTCACCCGCATAATACGAAGTCCCTTCAGGCTCCCATACCTCCACTGCTGGAAGGGACGTATCCAACTCAAAATCAGGGCATCGAGCATCGACAATTCTGTAGGGATGCACTGCACAGGGTAGATGAGGGTTGCGGGTGTTGAAGGTGCATCGTTGGCACTGCTCAGAAAAGTGAAAATCATTCATCTACGCCACCCTCAACATTCATAGCTTTCATCAAAGGGCAGCTCTAGAAACAAATCTGGGTTGTGAGCGTTGATTGTTTTCTGCATCTCCTCGACATTGACAATACCCTGCTTATAGCATTCCAACATGCGGTGAAGGCTCAAGATCTCCTCACCCTGGATCGCTCCAGTCAGCAGCAAATACCAAATTTGGTCTGAAAACGAGTCTTTTGTCATAGCTTGAGTCACACCCCCCATGCAAAGTTCTCGCAGACAATACCTTTGGTACTGATTTTCTCAAACTTTCCAGTGCGACGATTAGCCCGCCAAGCTCTACTAATTTGCGTCCACTTTTCGGTGTTTGTCTCTTTAACAATGACAGCCAGTTCAGGGTCACGCTTTCCATTCTGCGTACAGCCCCTAGAACCTGCCGTGAGCCGCTCTGTCTGTTTGATCGTGGGAAGGTTTAATACATCAATGACGTGGTACATTGGTCTGCCGTTGCTGTCATAGTCCTGTAGCTTTTCGAGCCACAACATTTGTTGAGAGCCTTGAGCCACTTGAGCAACCGCAATCCTTGAAGTCGTCCCATCACCAACGACCCAACCTCCCAAATCCGTCAACCCTTTGGGCAAATTACGGTAGCGAAGCCCGATAAACGACCTGCCTCTCGATTGCGCGATCGTTTGGGATTTCGTTTGATTTAGCTGAAAGGCTCCAGGCATTGATTGAGAGTGAGCAGGCAGAGCAAGTCCAAGGGTTGCGAAGGATAGGAGCAGGGCGATCGACGAGATTTTCATAGGGGTGGTCTCTGTGGCTGATTTGTGGCTGTTGTGATTAGCACGCTCTGCTGACTACTTCAGAATAGGAACTCTCCTCTCCTTAAATTCCTCTACTCTGTTGATAGTTTGTCTTTTGGCGGTTCCAGCAAAGATTCAATGGGAAAGCCGTTCTTTGCTGTCGTCATCAACTTGTCACCAATTGAGCCAGCTTCTTCAATTGCCGCTCCAATATCGCAACCCGTTTCATCAGAGACTCAACTGAATCAAGATCAGTGCGTCCCAAATACTGAGCGATCGCTTCCTGCACGACTTCACTTTCACTCTTGCCTGTCTCGCTGCAAATGTCTTCAATCTGATCCTTCCAAGCATGAGGCACTCTCGCCCCGATCATTGGCTTCTGACCCTTGCCCATAGTGCTACTAATTATTTGATGCGTTTTCTGAAGGATGTAGTGACGGAACAAAGTAGGGATAAAAGCGCGGCTGTCGAGGATTACGGTAATTCTTGCGATCGCGTTCGACTCCCTTGCGATTAAAAATGACCAGTTCGGATCGTTGTCGGATGGCTAAGTGCCGCCCATACTCGATCGCTTCTTCCTGGGTGTCAAAGATGGCAGTCACGCGATTACTCCCTTCTTTCTTGACTGCCCACCCTTGAGGATGAGGAACAATCTGTTGATGTCGTTTTGGCATAGTTGAACAACCGAATTGCTATCACTGATAACTGAGTTAACCTGCTGAGGATAAGATGCCCACGATCGGAAAGAGACGCACGATCGCAAACTGAGTTAACTTTGTTGACCCTGATCGCATCAAGTTTTCCGTTCTCAATAAATGGGAGTTGTTCGCAATAGAATCCTCTAAAACGAGAGCAAATGTGCCAGTTTCTTGAAAGTGTACGCAATTCAGGCGTTTGAGGGTGATACATCGTAAAATTTTAGTTTCCCGATGTAGCAGAGCGATGAAGGTCAACCGTCACGGTCAGGCAAAGATCTTGTCACCCGCAGAAATTACTCAACTCTTTGAAGAAGGCCTCACGACTGATCGTGATCGCGCTTTGTTTGGAGTTTGCTTCTTCACTGGATGTCGAATTGCAGAGTCCTGTTCGCTACTCACAGATGATGTCTATGGGGCAGGTGGCAGTGTCCGAACCAAACTGACTTTGCGGAAGGGAAACACCAAAGGCAAACTAAAAACGCGATCGATTCCAGTTAGACCCGAACTGATGACACTGCTGAAAACTCATCAACCTAAAGTAGGCAAGCGCTATTTGTTTCCCGGTCGTTGGGGACGAGGACACATTCATCCTGATTCGGCTGCTCTAATTTTGCGAGAAGCGTTTGAAAGGTTGGCGATCGAGGGAGCCAGTACCCACAGCTTCAGGCGTACTGCATTGACGCGACTTTCTAACGTTGGAGTGCCGTTAAGAGTGATTCAGGAAATCTCAGGGCATGAGACGCTATCGGCATTGCAGAAATATTTGGAAGTGACGGAGCAACAGGTGGAGGATGCGATCGCGCGTTTATGAGAGATCGTCATCAACAAAATCCCTTCTGCCTCAAGCTTTGTATCAACTAATAGCTGTAACACTTCGCTGATCACTGCGTCTCACGGCAACGATCGAGGGTTTAGGCGGATCATTGGCTTGCTTGCTAGGAAAGTTAGAGCCGATCGGCACCTCACGATCCTGCGTAAACTCCTTACCGTCTTGAGTTTTGATGGTAAATTTGCGAGTCTCTGACTTCATGGCTTGACGGATTCCGTTATATTCACCCGGATGTTGCACTGCCAGAAATAGAGTCTGCTGGTCACGAGTCAAAAACGGCCCCGTTAGCTCACATTCCATTGGCCCCATTGCAAACAGATGGGCGCTTCCTGCACTTCCACCAGAAGTTGGAACAAACCATAACCCGTTATTGCCAAACAGCCCCCGTCGATCGGCTTGAGCTTTTCCCTTGGGCGGTTTGTTGACCTTATCAGAGGTCATATCGCAGACGAGCCAAACATTTCCACTGGGATCGATCAGCAAATTGTCTGGATTCGCAAACCCCGCCCCTCCTGCGGCAGCTTCCCCGCCCAATGCCAACATTTTCCAGGTGAAGGTCATGGCAGCAGGTTCGTTTGCATCCTCGATTACGTGCATCACAAAACCGTATTCGTAAGGCGTTTCACCCTTTGGCCCCTTAAAGATGCGCTTATCTGGGCCACCGTCCCCACCACTGGGAGAGCCGGACGTGAACGCGATGTATAGTGATCCATCGGGTGCAATTTCCGTGTCCTCTGGCCGAGCGGTACAAGTTGAACCAACCGCACTCGCAGCATAGTGAGCATCGATCAAAATTGCGCCTTGCTTCTCTTCTGGACTGCCAACGTACAAATCACCCAACGTTTTGAATTTCTTCTTAAATGCGACAACCTCTGCATCCTTACCGACTTTTTTGTAGCCACCTTTGGGGCGATCGGGTAGGGTCAACATCTTGCCCACCATTTGACTTGGTAAGTCAGGATTGACAGCAGTATCGGCTTTAAGTGCAATCCATTTTCCAGTCCCATCAGCATTAAATTTGGCAGCATACAGCATTCCGTTTTCGAGCAGCCGCGAATTGGCTTTGTCAGTGGGGTTGGTGACTGCATCCTGGCTCACAAACTTGTAGATGTGTCCGCCTCGTCGATCGCACCCTGAATAGAATGCCAGTGGTTTACCTGCTTCCACGCGCACTCCAACGGCTTCGTGACGATAGCGCCCTAACCAGGTGTGTTTTGTTCCATAATCATTTGGGTTGGACGGATCGACTTCCACGACCCAACCGTACTTATTACCTGCCAGCCCTAGAACGTTGCCCTGTCCAGACACTTCCTCTTCGTCGATCAAAAACGTGCGTTGACTGGGAGGAAATGAGGTGCCATCTGCATACACCGCATCAGGAACTTGAGTCTGGATGTTTTCCTCTCCACTCAAAACAGTGCCCCAGGGCGTAGTTCCTCCTGCACAGTTGCCAAAGGTGCCGATGATGCGATCGCCCAACTTGTCTACATAGCCCTGACCCGCCTTCTTAAGAAACACTGCTTTGGCGGCCCCTGTACATTTCAGATAGCGATCGTCGTTCAGTCCAGAGATCCCAGTGATGCGCCGATCTGCGGATGAGTTGGTGCGTTCCCATCTTCCATCGGCAGTTTTGCGAATAGAAATCACACCCATGCCCTGATCGATCAGTGCTTCTTCAGAAATGGCTCTGATCTTCGCTTTAAGCGCATCTTTTGCAGGTAATTTGCTTGCGTCTAACCCTTTATCACCAGACTTTTTGAGCGCTGCTTCCACATCTTTGAAGGGGAGAGACTGACCCAACACTTTTTCGTAGGATTGCAGCCACGGGATTGCACTAATGTACTCAAAGTTGATGGTCAGATAGCCTTCATTAGGTGCTGTCTCGACAAATGAAAGGTAATCGTTGTTGTAGCCAAATCT
The DNA here is from genome assembly GCF_052939515.1 of Phormidesmis sp. 146-33. NCBI lineage: Bacteria > Bacillati > Cyanobacteriota > Cyanophyceae > Leptolyngbyales > Leptolyngbyaceae > Phormidesmis > Phormidesmis sp. 146-33. Next base: position 30,999 of record NZ_JBJPHU010000049.1, on the reverse strand, counting down.
AGAATCGCCAACCTTATCGCCCCAACCTGCAATCACATCGTAGGTAAAGCCTTCTGGCAGCACGAGATCATCTACAACTTTGAACTGTTTGAGTTCTGCAATTTGTTGATCGAGTGCGATCTTACTGTTCACACTTGGGATGGGACTCTTGACAGGCTGAAAACTCAGTCCACTTGTGATCGGGCTAGTTCCTATGGGTGTCTCTCCAGCAGGAGACTGAAAGGGCATCGAAAACTTTTGCCCAGTGGACTTGAGGACAGAACCTACCGCGATCGTTCCGGCGACTCCACTCAAGAAGGACAGAAAATCTCGACGTTTGAGAGGCATATACAGTCCTTTCGTAGTGGGTAAGATGCAAGTCCGTAACTGTCCCACTAATCTACTTTTGTCAGGTTAAGAACAAGTAATCATTGAGTGATCATGTGAGTGCAACGGCGGTCTGATGAGTCCTTGAGCGGGTTTCTTATACATTTCTTAAACAAAAATTATTCTTTGCTGTCCGATTTCAAAGCTTTACTCATGGAGTTATCAGTCAGCAATAGATGAGGCATATGATGCTCAACTCAAAGTTTTGGCGGCGTTCCTTCACTCAGAACTGTATAATCGGGGCCTTGTCTTTTCTGCTGATTGTGGCAAGTGCGACGGTTTCTCAAGCTCGAAACTTCGGCAGTGTCCAACTCCTCATGGGGACTCCCAGCCCCGCAACCAGAGACGTTACAAACAAAGATGACTTTCTGATCACGAGACGGCAATATGCCCTGTCCTACAACAATGAGAAAGGAACGCCCAATTGGGTTAGCTGGCAACTGAATGCTTCCTGGTTGGGAGATGTCGATCGCTGTGGTGGTTTCAGCCCCGATCCGCTTCTTCCTGCTGGCTTCAATGTTGTTAGACCTAATGACTATACGGGAAGCGGTTTCTCTCGTGGGCACCTGTCGCGATCGGGAGATCGTTCTGCCAACACAACAGACAACTGTGCAACCTTTTTCATGACGAATATCGTGCCTCAGACGCAAGACCAAAATGGCGGCCCCTGGCTGCAACTCGAAAATCTTTCGAGGGAGTTGGCAGAACAGGGCAAAGAGCTTTACATCATTTCGGGGCCACTTGGCGAAGGGGGAACAGGGCTAAAGGGGAAAATGACTCGGATTAAGGACAAAGTGACCGTTCCTGCAACCGTGTGGAAGGTTGTCGTGATTTTAGATAAACCTGGATTGGGCGTGAGGGGTGTGACCTCTAAAACTCGTGTGATTGCAGTAAATATGCCTAACATTACTGGCATTCAAAACGATAGCTACACAAAGTATCTGACTACAGTGGATGAGTTGGAAAGGCTGACGGGCTATGATTTCCTCTCAGATGTGCCTCAGAATATTCAGGCAGCGATCGAGGCAAAGAAGGATACTGAATAATTATCTGACTTACCAGACGACCAGATTTCTGGTTTACCAGATCAACTTCAATTACTCCGGTCTTCCAAACCTCGCTTCCAGTGCTGCCATCATCACTTCAGTCATTGTCACCCCTTGCCGCTTAGACTCCGCTGCCCAATGCCGCCGCAAGGATTCTGGCACTTTCACACACAGGTTCACCTCTTTCTCTTTGACTGTCCCTACTTCTGGTTGTTTGGTTTCCTGGCTTCCTTGTTCTCTGGTTATCTGGTTATCTGGTTTTACAGCTTCCTGGTTTTCTTGTTCTCTGGCTTTCTGGATTAACGCACCATACTTGCTCTTCGTCTCTTTCCCGTCAGTCATCCCCTAGAACCTCCATGATTTCTTTTCCTAATGCCTGATAGTCGCGCCATGCAATTCGCGATCGTGAGTCTGAAATATCCCGAATGGGGACACCCTCAAAGGCTGCTTTCTGAAATCCAGCCGATCGACGGATCATCGTCTTAAACACAGGAATATCGTTATCGATCAAATCCTTCCGCATCGAGGCTCCTTCTTTGCTAGGTGCTGGAGGAACGATCGCAATGAGGGCGCGATAGTTGGCATCTCCTAGATCACTCGCGGTTTGTAGCATCGGCTCCAGACTGATGATATCGGGCGTAGTGGGCAAAATCAGCAAGTCGCATCCTTTCGCCAGTTCTTTCAAATCATCAGAGTTGGGTCGAGCGGGTGTGTCAATCACCACGAAATCATTCCCTGAGATCAACTTCATCGCCTGTCGTTCGTCTGCCACCGTGAAGGGGAGCTTGCCTCGTTGTGACCATGAGAGGGCTGTGCGGTTTGGGTCGCCATCGACCAGGATGGTTTTCCCATGATCGCTAAAGAAGGTGGCAATGTGAATCGCTGTATTGGACTTTGCAACCCCTCCTTTATATCCAGTTACCGTAATTATCTTCATCTGGTTTTCTGGCTTTTTGGTTTTCTGGCTATCTGCAAAACCAGATAGCTGAATGAGTTTTACACTGAAATGTCGGAAAGATCAAGCTTTTGGCTATTTATGGTTTGGTTGCTTCTGTATCTGGTTTTCTGGTTTTACAGAAAGCTTGTTTACTAAATCGGTTTTGAACGATCGCGCATCAGAAACGGGTGAAGTCGATGATGGAGCGATTTGGGCAATCGGAGCAAGTTCTTAAAATTGAGAGTAAAAATAAAAGGGAATTCTAATGAATTTCAATTTTCGACTGTCTGAGCCAGCCCTTCGCCTATTGTTGGGGTTTCTTCTGACCATCATTGTTCTCGATTCTAAAATAGGCAGGGGGCACATTGAACGACCATTACATCAACCTGTCAATGGTGGAATGGTGAATACGCGCTAGAGATTCCTGGGCGCGATCGCGAATCTCCCACCGAAAAAGCCACAGTCCATCGCGGTTGTGGCCTCTCTATTGAATAGTTTGGCAGAGACTAAACGAACTGCATTCCTCGAAGAGGCTGGCATTTTTTGAAACTGATCGAATCCTCATCCAGGAATCCTGCAATCATCATTTCAAGAACGCCTTCGATCGGTTGATCGACCTGAGCAGCATAAGCCTTTAATCCAAGTTGAATTTTCTCAGGCAGGCTATTCAAGATCAGTTGAGCAGCTTCGGGACTTAAAGATTCTGAGGTGGCTTGCATGGCTGTTGTTTCAACGTTCGTTTACCCAGTTTGACGATCGCGATTTTTACATCATCAAAATCTTCTTACTGAGCCGTCTCTTGAAAGTTTGGTTTCCTGCCGAAATCGATTCCTACAGGATTGCAGCCTACAAAACTAACCGAATCCTCATCCAGATAGCCAGCGATCGCCATCTCGATCACTGCCTCGATCGGATACTCCAGTTGAGCCGCACAGGTCATCAGCCCTAACCTAATCTTCTCTGGTAAAGCGTTGAGGAAGGTTTGGGCGGCTTCAGGTGAAAGATGCTCGGTTTTAGTTTGCATCGTCATTTCTCCTACTTTATACGAGTGTTATAGCGCGGTTTTGCCATCCGAATCATCAGTATTTCAAGGTCTTCAGCACGTTGCAAAGATTGAAAGCCCAGGCGCTCGATCGCGATTTTGATCTCATCAGGTGTGCAGTATTCCAGGAACGCCCAGAAAAAAGCTTTGTGTCCATCCTTAAACCGCTGTCTGAGTTTGGCTGTCTGTCCAATATACAAAATCCCTTGCTCTTGATGACGAATTGCATAGAGACCAGGACAAGTCGGCACATCTAGAAAGCCACGACTCAGGGGATAGCACTCTTCAAAGGGCATTGAGGAGAGATTTTCGAGGATGTTTCGAGCTTCGGCTTGCAGACTCATCTTGGATAGAAATTAATGTAAGTTGTACACTATCATAGATTAATTCTGAATGTAATCCTGATATCAACACAGAATCAGAAAGTTTTTTATGTTGGCCCATCCCAGGAAAAATAAGAGAGTCTCGCCTTACGACGTTTTGGGATCTCGGATGAAAGCTCGTGAATTTTGTCAGCGTTGGTTCAAATCTACAGAGGAAGATGAACAAACCAGAGGATATCGGGAGCGTTGTGTCGCTCTATTGGCAAGAGTCCTTCGCGTTAAAGAAAACACGATCCAGCGTTGGGGGTCAGGAATCGACTTTGAAAATACGCCCGAACAGTACGAGGTGACGCTTGCCTACGCTGACATCATCCGCGAACTGATTGAGCGCACCCAGAGTCAAACTGACTTGCTCCAGGAGGTTTTGGGACAGATCAACGATCGTAAGTAAAGTTTTATGTAATCAACCAATGTAATTTATCACTGTATAACCTACATAGAATCTATTGCCTCCTCAGAGTAGGGGGCTTTATTGTGGCGATTAGTTAGAAATTCCAAGAATTCCTAGAAATTCCAGCGACAGCAGGCGTTCTAGGGGGTCACAGAGTTTCTATGGCTAATGACAACTTTTCAGAAATTCTAAGAATTCTCAGAAATTCCAAAGGAGAAAACATGACGACTGCAAACTATGCGGACGTGGAAACGTCGATCGCGCAAATGGCTGAAAAATGGCAGGTTGGGGAGAAGACGATCGAGAACTGGACTGAATTCAGCTACCAAGCGTTCGGTCACTCTATCCCCAAGCGTGGCCCTTTCTACTACATAGATGGCTTTCTACTCGATTTGGTTGGAATGCACGTTAGCAAAAGAGCTTCAGAGTTTTACCGACAGACCGGGGAATCAAAGCGGCTCAAAGGTGGAGAGTTTGTAGAAAAGGTGCGATCGTGCTTTGCGAGTCGGAACTTCAACCCATTCTCAAAGGTTCAGAACTTCGGGGAAATCCTGGAAATTCTGGCACAGTCAAAAACTACTGAGAGCGCTGATCAGGACGATGAGGACGACGGTGAATTGGATGATCAAACCTATGCCTCAATGTCTGCGATCGTCCGAACTGCAACGTCTGAGTTGAGCCAAATCAAACAGACGATTTTGCGGCATGAAGATCAAGAGCTAGAAGATCTCGCCAGCATCATCAAGAACGCTAAACAGCGACGCATGAGAAAGCTGGCCCAATTGCTCGATCTCACTGTTGAAGAAGTTGAGGACGGTTCGGAAGTAAGTCAGATCGCAACCACGATTTACAAACCATTGCCGTTTCGTCGTTAAGCGGAGGCGACTCAAACACTATCTCGCTGCTGGTTGTTTATTTATTGCCCTTCTCATTCTTCTGGAGAACCTCAATGACTCGAAAACATCAACTGATTCTATTCCTGTCACCGTCGATCGGAGTCATTCTAGCGGCCGCTCTGATTCCATTTGTCGATCGTTCCGATGCCGCTTTTGATTTAGGTGAGTCTCTTCGCAATGGATTGAATGAGGCCTACTCCTATGGTCAAGGAGTTGCGCGGGGGGAAGCTCCACTCAATAGCCGGGTGTCTCCTTCCACAGTCCAAGCGACTCCTACCGCAGTTTGGAAAGATCCACGGGCTGATGTGTTGGGACACTTGGCTTATCCACAGTCAACCGATGCGATCGTCTCCAGAATCGGTAGTTGGGACTATACGCAGGGCGATCATTTGGTCTACATAGGGCCTGGTTATTCCACATTGAGACTCTGGAAAGTGGGCGATCGAATAACAGGCTACGAAGTTAGACAGCAGTAACTAGGGGCCAGCTACCAACTAACCCCCCAGTTACACCCCTTAGAACATAGGAGTCATTCAATCATGTCAAAGTTTTTCACAGTTGCACTCATTGCAGCATTTCTCAGTCTGAATCTTTCCAGCGTCCAAGCCAAATCTAGAGATTGTACGACCGTTTCAAAAGCTCAATACACCGCCCTAAAAAAGCTCAAGGTGGGAGTGACCAAACAATCCGTCATCAACATCTTAGGTAACTCTTCCTGTAAGATTGACGGCTATATAAAAGGCATGGCCGCCTACGGATACAATCTCAACTACGATCGTAAGAACTGGCTAGTTGTGATCTACAAAAACGGCAAAGCGCAGGATGCGAAGATTGTTCCTTATGGAATGGGATTGAGAGCAGGATGAAACATTTACTTGTGGCGATGGCCTTCTTTTTGGTTGCCTGTGAGCCAAACGAAATGTATCCTGTTCCAGTCGGGGGTGGCGTTTCGGGTAGTGGAAGTGTTGGGAGTTATAGCGCTCCTCAATCTGCTCCCAAGACGGCTCCTCAACAAGTGCCAGTTAAACCACTTCCGATCGCGTCCCCGTCTCCAATTCAAGAAACTCATGGGGTAGTCAGTCGCCAAAACTGCTACGACATGGAAGCAAAATTTAAGCGCCAAGGCAGACGGGTCACACTTAAACGAGTCGAGCAATCGACAAATCCGGGTGCAGTCCTTCAGTACATCTGTATATTTGAAGGAGAGGACGCGGAACAGGGCTATTTTGAAGAAAAACGTTACTAGGAGCGTTATGAGCCTAATTGTTTATGAAGCAACACGAGAGGAAGACATCGATCGTCGGTTGGGTGAACAGTCTGAATTGATTCAGTTTGGCTCACTCCCAAAGCTGTTTGATCTGGTCAAAATGGGCAGCGATCGTTTGTGGAAAGTTGTTCACATCGAGCCTTACTATCGTGCTGATGAAAAGCTGTACTTGGTGATGGTTTCCCGTGCAGATCTAACCGTTGTCGATCGTTCTGGATGGACAGCTAACTTTATGAGATCGCGATCGCCTAATCTGAGTTTTGATGTTCAACTATCGCAAGATCAATCAGTCCTAAAATACGGTTGGAGTATGGAAGGAAAAGCCCCTACAGGAAGGCTTCTTAGCTACTCTCCAGTGGGTGAAGGGACTTTGATGAAAGCTAACCTTGAACCCTGGACAATCGACCGCACAGACGCTTATAGACCAGATGGAGCAGGAATCTATACAGCCATTCATTTGTGTTGGTGTTCTCCTGTAGAAGTAGCAGTTGCCGCATAACTGAAAACATTTACAGTCAGATTTGACGGCATAAAACCAAACTCATTAAGTCCCTTCCGCCGTCGAGGGGCTTTTTTATTGGCGCTTTGCGATCGCTCTCATCTAAAGGCTCTAGTCTCCCATAACCCGCAGCTCCCTGGCCTCGATCGTTCTGCCTATAAAAGGACATGACTTACCTTTGACGCTCCCATCCATGAACCAGACTATTGTGTAGCGGCTCACATGGGGAAAATCTACTATCCGAAACCGACCTACACAGCCGTAAGACCCATCAGTAGTGATCTCTGTAAACTTACCGTTAAACTCTGAGTTTTTACCTCCATAGGGACGAGAAACTGAGTTTAGCTGAACGGTTCCGATATACTTCAAATCTCGTCGCGTTGTTTCGTACTTGAACCGACTGAGCTTAAGTGGAAAGGGGGTTCTAAGGAAGGTTATCGCTCCATCAGGAGTGCCAATATCTACCGCAGTCGAACGAGCATTGGATGCGGAACAAAGCACTGAAAAACCAGCGATCAAGACGGAAAGGAAAGAAAGTTTGATCACGATTTTACGCTGAAACACTCAGGCTGCCCTGTTCGCAAGTATACCCGCTAAAAATAGATTGAGTGGATTGAGCATTTTTTCTGAATTTTGTTTTTAGTTTTGCTGTCGAGACGAAGACTGAAGTGAACCGTCTCGTGTATGGAACGCTCAAGACTGAAGGCTATTCTCATTTAGTAATCAAGGGTGTCTGCGCTTCTCATCCAACCATTTTTGGCGTGGGAACTGCTAAGTAGCAAGACCTGCTTGAGGCTTTCGGGCAGTTAGCAAGTTTTGTCGATCTTTATTCTTAATCAAGATGCTGAACAAAATAAACCACTCCGGACACATGGACAACTTTCACCAAGACCGACTTCAAGAACGTTTACGTCAAGCTCGTCTTTCCTTTAATGCTGCCTTAATTGCCACAAGTACCAGTGCCGTCATTAGTGTTGCTGGTTTTTTCATAATGGGTTCAGGTAATTTCTGGATAGGTGCATCTACAACTACTGGAGGAGGTTTGTCTAGTCTGGTGTGTGCCCACTTTCTCAAGCTTGCCAAAGATGCAAATGACAGGCTCGATAAGGACTTTCATCAATAAAGGGTGAAGCTTTAGTTTTCTGGGGGTTTTCTGTTTACGATAGCCCCCATTCAATGAAATCAAACTCGTGGGAGCGGCCGCCCTCGATCGCTGCACCACTTTTGAAACTCAGTCTCGTTTTTCCGGCGTGGCGGAATCGGGTTGCTCTCGATCGCTGCACCACTAAAACTAATCTCCTCGCAGGCTCCCTTGTGGATTGCTCCCCCTGGTCGCGTGGGGCTTTCCTCCCCAGACCCTCCCGTAGATGACATTGATCGAAACCAACGCAGGCGAGGGTATTTTACGCCTTGAAGATCCCGTATCAAGGGCTGCGCGAGTGTCGGCTTAAGGTGCTTCGCGCTGTTTGTCTGGGTCGGTATCGCTCCCATTTCCGCCACCCTTGACACTGGTTTGTGTGCCGTGAAAAGAAAGGCAGTTGAAAGGCGTGTTGAGGTCGCGTTGCGTTTGGTTTTTGTCTATGTTGTCAGTGCCTTTTGAGTTTGTGTGCGGTTTGGCGGCTGAGTTCGGTGCGGTCGAGTGTTTCTGGCGCGAGTCCGCGCTGCGAAGCAGATACCGCAAGGGTCGCTCGTTCACTGGCTTTGTCGCTGAGGTCTGGTTTGACTCGTTGCCGTCTGATTTCGCGGTTCGCTGGTCGCGTGTGGTCGGTTACTCGGTCGTTGTTCGCTGTCCTTCCTCGGCTCCCGGTCGTTTCGCGGTCTCGGTTCCTTGCGTTGTGCCCGTGGGTGAGGTGCGTTTGGGTGCGGCTTCCCGTGGTTCTCGTGTGCGGTTGAGCTAGTTTTTGGGGGCTTCGGCTCCCTTTTTTTGCGTTGATGATGCAGACGGATTCAGCGATCAAGCCGGATTCGATCTCAAGTTTGGCGATCTGGATGTAGACGGATTGACTGCGCGATCGCGTGTCTGAAGATTTGCTGCGTTCATTCTTGTGTTGTAGAAGACTTTTAGATGTGTGATCGTCTGACTTTAAGCAAACAACCTACCGAGGTTCCGCCAGCGAGACGCAAGCTATCTTCGGGTGGCGCAGAGAGACTCAGCGCTAAGACTCCTTGCGTTCATTCTTGCGTTGTAAAAGATTTTTAGATGTGTGATCGTTTGTGACCGCGCTTCGTTTATGAGAGATTGCCGCCCTTCGGGACTCATACCCGTTTACCCGATTGCTTGTCGCTTCGTTGCGGCAGAAAAGAGGAAATTTGTTTCCAGACCTCATACCCGCCCCGCTCCCCCACCCAACCACCCCAGAAAAGGAACAGGAAAAAGACTGGGGGGCGCAGCCCCGACCCCGGCGCATCTCCTCCCTCGGCTGCCCTCCCCTCACAAAAGACTGAGTTGCTTCTGGCTCATCCACTCTGGCAGGTTGCAATCTTCGCTCAACCAGTGGATTACGACAGGTACACCTTTACTTACTGCATAGCGCACAGTCCCCCACGTTCCTGAGCCTTGCCAGCTTGCTACCGTCAGACCTGCGGGACAGGGTTTATTGACCCATGCGTGTAGTGTCCCCTGATCTGCTGCTAATGCGTCTATCATTCGTTTGCTTCTTTGTTGCAGTTGCCACACTTCAAAGCCATCGCTGTTGTGTTCACGTAGTTGATCCGGCTCTATGGTCGATCGCGCCATTTCGTCGATTCCTGTAGCGTCTCCCACATGCCAGATTGCGCCCTCGTTAGAGTGCCACACCTCCCACAGTTCGTAGTGCGCTTGGGCCGCCTGTTCTTTCGTTAGTTTTCTCGCACCTGTCACGCCGATTGCTTTCATCGTCCTTACTCCTGACTAACTCCACTGCTAATAGTTGGGTGTGGGGCAAGTGCCTTATAGGTTCTGTTGCTTGCCCCGGTGATAGCTTCCCAGTCGGTTGCGCCTCCGGCTGGTGGGTTGCGTTGTTCCTTCGTTGCGTCTGCTGCCATTGCTCCCTTACTGCCTCGATCGCTGGCTCTCAGGTTTACTCTGGTCGGTTTCCGGTCAGATCTCTGCTGGCTTGGTTTTGCTTGCGCCTACTTTGTGAGTTGTGCCGCCTCACTAGCGCGGTTGCCGTCCCAGTTCGGTGAGATCCCCTGCTACTGGTTCGATCAGGTTGGGTTCGGTGAGATCCCCTGCTACCCTTCCCTGGCTTCTAGCTCTCGCGTCTTACAGCTTCCCCTTACCTCCCTTGCCATACTTCTATTATAAGCTATTAATAGCTTAAATAAGAGGCGATAAAGTATCTTTACCTTAGTTAAATTGACGTTTTGACTTCATAAAGAGTGTGTAAAGTAAGCTAATAATAGCTTTTTGTGACATCAATTTAAGCTATTATTAGCTTAGTTGAGTTGGTTTTACACACATGCTTACTACCGAAGACATCAAGGCAGAAATCACCCTAATCGAGTCTTTGTTGCTCACTAAAAAGCGTCAACTTACCCGCCTTCACGCGATCGAGCATGGTTTCCAGTGGCAAGAAGTCAGCGATCGCATTCTCATCTTGCGTGATCCTCAAGAGCGTTACGGCTGGCAGTCCTGCACCTATCTAGGTTTCACCACAAAGAAAGAGGCTGAAGACTGTCTCTCTTACGTCCGCAAAAACAAGTTAGCGGCGACTGTCGAAGGCCCCAGGCAGGCAGAAAGGATCGCGGGTTTTAAGTGGGAACTGAAATGCTGTGACCTGACGAGTGAGACGGTTGAGCGGTGCCACAAGAAACAGACTGAAGCGATCGCAACCGCAGCTTAGTTTTCTGCCCTGAGCAAGGCGTAAAAAGGCTCCTGCGACCGACCACGCAGCTACACCCAGAACACAACCAATCAGGATTTCGTTTTATGCAATTTAACCGCTTTGATATCGCAGCCGCTTACTACCATTTCACTCAGCTAACCCTTTATCGTGGGATGCCCTACGACTATCAAGAAATCACTCAATATCACTTGTTGAAGGCGTTCCAACTTCGTGCAATGAGATATCGCCCAGGATTAAGCGAGTCTCATCTTAGAACCCTATCGCCCAATGCCAAAGCTATCTATAAATGTCTAGTTCACAAAAAGCTAGGCGTTTATAGAACCAAAACGGAAGCATAAACACTCTGACCTGAGCAAGTCGAAAAACTACCCCTGTGACCGACCACACAGACACCCAGAACACACTAAAAAGAATCAAATCATGTCAGATACACCTCGAATTTATGTTGCTTGCCTGGCTGCTTATAACAACGGGAAGCTACACGGAGAATGGATTGATTGCGATCAGGATGCTGATGATATCCAGAGCGAGATTGACGCAATGCTAAAGGCATCACCAGAAGCAGACGCAGAAGAATGGGCGATTCACGCCTACGAGAGTTTTGAGGGTTTGAGCATTGGGGAGAACGAAAGCATTGAAAAAGTTGCAGAACTAGCGGATTTGATCATCAAACATGGTGTTGCTTATGTCGCTTATATCGATCACGTTGGCAACGAGTATGCAACGGTTGAAGACTTCCAAGAGAAGTACTGCGGTGAGTATAAAAGCGAAAAGGATTTTGCTGAAGAACACTACAACGAAATCCACGAAATCCCAGAGTTTTTAGCGTCTCATATCGATTGGAAAAGCGTAGCGACTGACATCTTCATCGACGATTTTTTCAGCAGCGATCGCGACGGCAAAATCTACGTCTTCCATCGCTCCTAACATCCCGTTCACCTTTGGCGGCAGGTTGACAAAACCGCCCAATTAAAAGCCCCTGCCAACCCGACCAAGAGCAGCAGAGGCAACCACCCAGAACACACCAGATGGAGATTTAATTATGGACTATCTCAGCACTCATGGCCACCTGCTAGAGCAACGCGATCTGATTCAAGCAGAAGCAGAATTAGAGGCCTCAATTGACTCGTCCCCACAGGTAGAATTTCCGCCCCAGTGTGGGCAATGCAAACATTTCAAATTCAAAGACCTTGTAGGTGATGACGGTTGGGGCTGGTGCCGAATCTGGCGAGTCCCCAGTTACGGTAATGGCTGTGACGACTACCAGGATCGGCACATGAGCCATGATGCTTGTCCCCTGTTTGAAATGGATATTCCGTTCTAGGGGATGACATGAAAAAATCTCATATTGCGGTTTACTCCTTCAAACTAGAGCGTTGGTTTTACTGGAATGCCAAGACTCAGCAGTTTGACCTGATGCAAAAAGGCGAAACACTGAGCTACACCCCTCATACTCCAATTCACTTCAGACCCACAAGAACGGCAATCAGCTAAACCTAACTTCTTCGGCTTGGGTAGTGCCGCCAAACTGCCCGCCATCCTTTATCTCAAGACACACCATGAAAGCGAAATTAGAGCGAATTCGAGCCAGATTGATCGACTACCGCGACCAGGCGAACGACGACGAGGTAAGTGATGAGCTAGACAGTGCCCTAATTCACTTAGAAGCAGCAATCGATCGGCTTATTCAGATTGAGGAAGAGGAAGAAGAAGAAGACAGCGACGAGTAGCTTCACTGCACCTGATCGGGAGTGGTGCCCCGGCAAAAACTTTACCCCTAGAACAATGACTCAACCTACCCACTTACAAGCTGTTCCAGACCAGTCCACTTACAAGCAATACCGCCGACCGATCACCGTAATTCTGGCTGACTTGTCTAAACCAATCCCGCAAACGTATCTCTCTAGTCGAAAGCAGGGAGGCGCAAAACTGCCCTACATACCCTGGTACAACGTTTGTAAATTGCTTGATCGCTGTGCCCCCGGTTGGCAAGGGGAGGTGACCCAGATCCATACGACAAGCGATCGTATCTTCGTGACCTATCGCTTGAGCATCTTTGCAGAAGAAGGCGTTTTCATTCGTGAGGCGACCGGAACAGAATTGCTCAAAGAGGAGAAGTCCGTCAAAGGTGAAGACGGCAAACCGCTTAGAGATGCACAGGGAAAACCCGTCACAGTGATTGGTGAGTTAGCCTATGGCGACCCCTCCAGTAATGCTGAGTCAATGGCCTTTCGTCGCGCTGCTGCAAAATTTGGATTAGGTCTCTACCTCTACGATCGCTAAGAAAACTTTGACCTCCTTATTCTCTGTAGCTGTTGTTTTCGTAGCAGCGCGAAGAAAACATCTTAGGTAGGAGAATAAGGAGGCGCGAAGGTACGAAGCCCCAGAGGATTGCAAAGAGGCGGGTCTGAGTTTTTGTAGAGAGGATTAACTTATGCTACTCTTAGCGCGTACTTCAGCTACCAATAGCATGACTTCGGCAGAACAGGCTAAGGCAATAGTGGACACGATCGCGCAAGCTGCCAAAGATAAGTGGGGCGATGACTGGATCTCAAATCTTGTTCGAGAGTATTGCCGTCTTGAGCGGGAGGAAACGGGCAACGAGAAGGCGACCCCGGTGAATCGTCGTAGTCAGGTTCTTACTGCTCTGGAAGGTCATCCACGGGCGGATACTCTGGTGAGATTAGCGAAAGCTGTTGATGCTGAAATTCAAATCGTCGTCATTCGTCGAGAAGTCAAACGGTTTTCGTGATTTTGAACCAGTAGTGGCAGCGAGAAGACTTGAGAAGTGCAGCGATCTTGCTAATTCCCTCCTATTTTTTCGTCCTCCTTGTTTTGTGGTCTGGTAAGAAATCGGAGCTTGCGGAGATTCTACCTGCACGGAAAATAAGGAGGTGTGAAGGTAGGAAGCCCCAGAGATCGAACGCGCTTTCAACGTGGGAAGCTGTACGGCTGATATGCTGATCTAAGAAATTTTCAAACAGTTTGTACATCGGTGGAGAAGTTCTGAGAGGCGCGAGAAATGACCTTCCGCTTTAGAGGGAAGACAGCCCCACTAAGAGCAGAGTTTTTCCACTAACTTTGGATGAGCTTTCTAAGTCGTTTGATAGCCCGATGACCTGCCTGACGAATTGTAGCCACTTTTCTGTTTGTTAAAGTGTCAGGAATTAAAACTGATGCAATCTCATCCCAGGACTTGTGTTGCCAGAACCGCATGTATAGGATTTGCCGATCTCGGTCACTGAGTTCGTGTAAGGAAGCGAACAATTTGTCCAGGCTGGCGGTTAATTCTAGTTCTGAAAGCAAAGGCTCTTCTGAATCCGCCGTAGACGAAAGGTTCTCAATCATGCCAGAACTTAGAGGCTGTGTCCGACTACATTCCCTCTGATTTGTGCGGCTGAGTTCTTGAATGGCTCTCATGCCAAACCAACGAACGAAAGCGTAGAAGTTTCTGATGACTTCCCCTTTTTCAATCTGTTGGACACCTTTGAGATAGACTCCGTTAAGGACGCAGTAAACATCTAAATCATCAGGGAGATTGTACTGTCGCCGCCGCCTTTCAAGTCCTACAAAGACCGCAATTGCTTGTGAATCTCTCTTTCGATATAGCTCACAAAATCTCTGGTTGAACAAATCTAATTCAGATCCACGATGATATTCCACGCTGCTTGTCCTCCAGGTAGAGATTGCATCCCTTGAAATGCCCTGCGTTACATTCAAGAAACTGCAAATTTGAATTCAACACGAATGAGACGTTGAACTCGCCTAGTAGCAGGTCATAGAAGGCTCTATTTCGACGTTTCAGGTCAGATATCCCTACAGCTTGGTTAAAGTAGCAGCCTTGGGTAAGAGCAAGGATTTTTCCACGTTGAGCGGGCTATCTGTTCTAAAACATTCGATCCGACTTTCTACCTTCCATGAGTTATTCCTCCTCCCCATCAAATAAGTGCTACTTCTATGTGACTGAAGCTAAAGTTTTGTCACAGGGGCTACCCTTCACAGGATCGCATTCCCTTTTCTAGGGACTCATCCTCTAAGCGTGTCCTTCCTCTAGTCCAAAAGACTGTACGTTAGTCAATAAGAGAAACTCATCACTCTATCCAAATGATTACGTAAGAAGTTGCGCTCATGGTGAAAGCTCAGGAAATCTACCAAAAGATAGAGATGCTCTGGAAGTAGTATCTAGATGTCAAATTCATGAATTTCAGGAATTCTTTGACAGATTGGTGTCACACTTCCTCTTTTGATGTCACTCATACATACAGTCTTTAAAGCCATGCAGTAAGCCATCAATCTGCCAACTTTAGACTGAACCGCAAAGCGGGTTACGATCGACAGTTAACGTTGAACGTTCCTTTCTCAGATTGACAAACGCTACCGGGAACGTAAATCGCTTCGGAACGTAGAGAGACATAAACTTTGAAGGAGATGATCGTGGAAGAATTCCCTGCATATATTTTTTTTCTGTTTTTAGAACGGCGAGTATCATGTGCTGTGAAGCTTCTGAGGCAGAAGTGGAATCTCAACAGCCGTAGAGATCGTCAAGCATCCACCCGTCCTGTGGCACCTTTCGTCATTAGCTCACTTAGTCAACCCATTAGTTTTTTCATGCCCGCTCGTCTCAAGCATTCTCCTGGTTAAGGTGGCAACTTGCCTCGGAGTAGTTGAGGAATCTTACTGCTGTACTAAATCTCTTGGCTCACAAGTCCCTATAGAGTAAGCATTGCCTCAGCCAGATATGCTGCTTAAAGAGAGGTTGCTGTTTAACACGCCCTAGCTTCTATGCAGATTGTTCTGACCATTACATTACAGAAGGAGAAGTGCTGTGTTCACACCCGAAGAACTAGAAAAATGGAGGGGACTCATCAAGGAGTATATTAGGCTTCACTCACTCCCCTGCTTGAACGGTTTGCAAGAGAGACGTTTGGATCAAATTCTTGAACTTGCAACCAAACAGCCTGAACTTAGTTTTCTGATTCAAGAAGTCGAATGTCTAGTAGCCGAGGAACTTGGAGAGCTAGATGAAGAACATCTCAGCTTATACCGTAATCAACAGTCCAAACTTAGTGAACGCTATGTTGAGGTTTCTGTAGAGGATGCTACCCCTCATTCCATGAATGTTAAAAGCCTTTCACGCGCTTACTATAGGCACGGATAGTATTACTTAGGTTTGAGTGCATTCGTATGCGTACAACAACAAAGATCGTCTTCAAAGAAAAGCCTAATCCACTACCTAATCAAATGGATTAAAACTTCTTTTAAGACGGTCTTTTTTGTTGCGAGAATTGGCAAAGAGTAGAGAGAAAAGTAGGTTATTGCTGCTCTTTTAATGCAAATGGTTAAGTTGTTGATTAGAGTTGGTTTCAGCCGTGAGACTGCACTGTTGAGATGTGGAGTGATTGAGGTAGCTCAAGTACATTGCAGAAGAAAAGCTCATTGCTCCTATGAGCGAAAAAGCTGAGAACATGCAGCAGATAGCGACTAGAGCGATCTTTTCATCTTTATTCTGAGCTAGTTTGGCTAACTGCTGAAGTAGATGAGTTGTCAATCTAAACATTACTAAGTCCCTCTCGTAAACCGTTAATATTTAGTGATTTTCTAACGATTTGGTCACGTCTCTGGACTCAGGTATAGAGGAAGAACAATGCGTGACGTTATTCGATTTCCATCACTTTATTGTGTAGGACGTAATGAGGACAAGCGGTATGATCGACCTAAAAAGACCGCAGCGTTTTGAAGAAACTTATGTTGGAGAGGGGATTATCACGCAGGTTATTTACCCTCAAAAACTTTGGCAGATTGAGTTTCGCGGCAGTTTTTGGACAGCAGAATCTAGATATCCATCGATCTTTTTGCCAGGTGATTTTGTTCAGGTAATTGGTTTGCGAGGAATCAAACTTCAAATTGAGCCTCTAATCCTTAACCAGCAACTTTCTCAATAAATGACTCCTAATCTTTGAAGACATTGAATAAAGGTAATCAACTCGGCATGAACAAGCTTTTTGGGACAGCAGCATGGCATCCCTGACGGATATCCACTACCTGAGTTACGCCGAAGTCTACTCCGACCGAGATTAAGCTGTAAGCCTCATCAGGACTCATCTTTCGCTTCTTCACCAGGAAATCAAGCATTTGATCAGCCGACTGTCTCATTGCTTTATTCAAGTCCTCATTGAAACCATGTGTGATCCAGTGGGAATCGGTTTCTAGAATGGGGTTTGTGATCTGAAAGTCTTTCAACACGAAGATTTGGAAGTAGCCGTTTAGAGAAGCTTCGATCGCGGTTCCCGACAGTTCTGCATCCCCTTGCGCCATGTGAGAATCGCCTACAAAGAAGTTTGCGCCTTTGTTGAAAACGGGATAATACATCGTTGCCCCCGCCCCAATGCGCCAATTATCGATGTTGCCTCCAAACGGGCCAGGTGGAATGCTGTTAATTCGCCCACTTTCGCCCGGAGCCACACCCATCACCCCGAAGTGGGGACGCATCGGAATCGCAACCTTGGCTTTGACTTTTTGCCGAGCAGCCGGATCAGGAGGCGTGACCAACCCAGGTTTATCGTAGAGCGGACGGCCTTTGAAATCGTAGGCAAACTCAGGGCGAGCTAGATTTGCTTCAAAGTCGAGCTTGTAAATAGTGATCCGCTCTTTCTTGAAGGTATTGTATAGATAGCCCCAGTGAGCCGCGATGTTGCTGCCATAGGGTAGACGCGGTTGAGTCTTAAGGATGCGTACCATCAGCGTGTCGCCGGGTTCTGCTCCTTTGACTTGAATCGGGCCTGTCATAATGTGAACCCCTGGGCCACGATCGGTTACCTGGTCATACACTGCTTTTACCCCATCATCCATCAACAGATCAGGGGCATCTCCAGCGTGGTGAGTTAATGCCTCGATGTAGATAATGTCTCCTGAGTCCACGGTGAGAACTGGGGGCAACGTCTTGTCAAAGAACCCCCAGAAGCAGTTTTTAGGCGTGGCTTTAAGGATATGCAGATTTTTAGCATCTCGAATAGTATTAGCCGCCGCTAACATCTCGTCTTTAGCTTCCGCCGGATCGCGCTTGAATCCCTGACTCAATCCCAGTGCGGTTGCGGCTCCCATTGAAGCGAAGAAAGCACGACGAGACTGTTTTGAGAGAAATTGAGCAGGAGGGCGATCGTCCAACTCATCCTCTAGCTCAATCGGCTCCTGGTCGGTCGAAGGCTGACTATGAGTGTGATGGTCATGGTCGTGCTGATGTCCCTGCTCCTGTTCCGTCATCTGAGCTTATCCTCACACATTCAGTATGGGATTACTCAACCATGAGAGATAATCAGTGATTGTATTGCGGAATACAGGAAACTCAGACTGTGACTGAATTATGGTCTGCATGGCGAGACCGCTAATCAGCGCGAGTATTTTGAATTGAGTTGATCATGTAAATGATACTTGTTCCACCTTCACTACTTCAAGGCAGAGTCCGTAACGATCGCTCTAGTTCTACATGGCTGAGGTTATTGTGACATCGAAGAAACATCACTGTGATGTCATAAAAAGGCTGTTCCCTGGTCTATCACTATCTCCGTTTCTTGATCAGTTCGGCAATCGGGACTAAGTTGGCATCCTCCGTAAAGCCCAACCTGCTGCTTATCAGGTAGTGAGCAACTGCGGTGAGGATCTCGCTCAGTATCAAGCGATCCATTGGCTGGCAGATTAGATATTTCAGAACTTCTGTCCTATCACTATTCGTTAGCTTGTTCAGTGAGGACATAGCCTCTCGCAGCGGGAGAGATTGATGACCGTCCATTTCTCTGAACATATTTTCTTCTTTCATACAACCGTAGAATTGCCCTGATAAATGTAATCCAAACAACATTGACTCACTTGTTTGAGATCACGTCAATCGGGATTGTTACGGCGAATGAGATGTGTTTATTGATACTTGAATAAATTCAGACAGCAAAAAAATATCAGCTCGCAGCCATCAGACCTTGAAAGGGTTATTGGATGTGAATTGAGTTATGCCGAAATTAGTTGTTTAGCAGGCTGTCCTTGCTGAAGTTTGTCAGCGACTACGAGAAGAAGCTGTGCAAGTTCCAGGCTGCTCATTCCCTCGATCGACGGCTTTTGTGAAGGGGGTGCTGTTTCTACGAAGGACGGAGTTGTTCCCGCAAGTTGTAGGCAGAAATCTCTTTTAGCGCCTGGTGAGAGTTCATCCATCCCATCCAGTAGGGATTGCAAGGTGTTACAGGACGGGTTGGTTTTGCCTTTGCGAAATTCGCTGATGTGGGTCTGACTAAAGCCCGTTACTTCAGATAAACGCTTACCTGTAATTCCGTGAATCCTCAGAGTTTTATCAAAAATATCGTGCATATTTAACCCAGAGCGTATAAGATTTAATCGAACGTATATTGAGTACGCTTCCCACGAATCTTAAGTTCATTCTAGTCCATCACTCTTTCATGTGAATAGCCCCAAAGTGACAAAATTTCAAGTCTCAATTGTTTATCTCAGAAAAGAAAGCAGTTCTCAATCTGGACAAGAGGAGATGTAGCCCAATGGTTGCCCTTTCTACTGAAGACCAGCACCATGCCCCGCTTCCTCTTGATCCGTTGGGCAAAAAGTTTTGTCAGTTGTTCCCCTATCTCTGGCAGCCCATTGTAGGACAGAACGAACCTGATCCCAACTGGCAAACCATCACCAAGTACCCAATGCGTCCTCGCGTCCTTTGGAGGCAGTGGCAGGATGCGAACCAACTGGTGGGAGTGCGGTTTGACTCTCTGACCTGCTACGGGATGCTGGACATCGATCGCCAGAGTCCCTATCATCCAGCCAACGACCCAACCGCCCTGAAACTGATTCGAGCCGCGCTGGAAACGATCGGGCTGTATCGCAGTATTTTAATCCGCTCCAGTTTCTCAGAAGGCTTACACCTTTACATCCCGCTACCCATCCCCATGCC
The DNA here is from genome assembly GCF_052939515.1 of Phormidesmis sp. 146-33. Taxonomy (NCBI): domain Bacteria; kingdom Bacillati; phylum Cyanobacteriota; class Cyanophyceae; order Leptolyngbyales; family Leptolyngbyaceae; genus Phormidesmis; species Phormidesmis sp. 146-33. The sequence continues at coordinate 11,404 of NZ_JBJPHU010000049.1, read as the reverse complement.
CACTTTTGGGATAGCCAGCGCCATCAGGCAGTGTCTCGAAGCGCAGGGGTTAGAAGTAAAAGCCGGACAGCTTGAAATCTTTCCCAACTGTAAGGCCTTCGCTCTTCCGGGCACCTACACCGAGTACAACGCCCATCGCTTACCTCTCCAGCCTAATTCTGGCTCCTGTCTATTGGATGACGATGGCAGCCCGATCAACGGCGGATTAGAGCGCTTCTTTCAGAGTTGGGATATGGCAGCCGTCGGACAGTCGATCGAAGAGTTGCAGGGCGCGATCGCCATTGCGAGATCGAGTAATAAAGTCAGACGACACCGCAGAGCCACGATCGTCGAAGACTGGCGCAATGACCTGCAAACCGAGATACAGGAAGGCTGGACGGGACACGGACAGACGAATCATTTATTGAAGACGATCGCTTGTTACGGGGTGGTTTTTGAGGGATTAAAAGGGGATGCCCTGAGTGACTTTGTTCAAGAGACAGCGATCGGTTCTCCTGGATATGAGCAGTGGTGCCGACATCAACATGAGATCGGGATGCGATCGAAGGTGTGGGCGCGATCGACGGAAGGCTACTACTGGAAATTGGGCGATCCTCCCAGTCGATCAGGATCGATTCATGGTGAGGCTCCAGAAAATAACGTCGTTCCCTTCAATACAGTCCGCTCAGAAGACGCACAGAGACGCATCAGGGAGACGGTGAAGCAGTTGGAGCAAGAAGGCCAGCTTCCCTTGACGGCGACGGCTCGAATGAGGGCGATCGTGCAACAAGGTATCAGTTCCAAAACGCTGTACCGTCACCTCGATCTGTGGCATCCAACCCATTACCAGAGCGACCCCTTGCGGGTAACTCGGAGAGATCGTTTGGGATCGTGTAAAACATCTGAACTAGAGGTGATCCCAGCGATCTTTGAAGGGGTTTCTGTAAAAGTAGCCGAATCGTCAAAACCTTTTGACAGCAAGGGATTTTACACCTTGAAGGGAAATATGAAGAGTGTAAGGGCTGAAACTGGTTCGAGTCCAAACTTTTCTGATCTCCTTCAACAGTTAGAAAGTCCTGAACTCCCACAAACCCCCCGCCGCGACCCCTCAACCAATTTTTCTGCGGTAGGTAAATTCTCAAATGCCCTGCAACTCAGTCTGCTAGAGGGTTTGCTGGAAACTCCCCCCGCCGGAGTCTATCATTCATCCTCCTCAAGTCGAGAGCAAGTCTGGGTGTTGGTGAAGCTCCTTCAGATGTGGATGGACGGCTATCAAAACTTTGTGCGACTGCTGCGAAAGAGAGAGTGATGGCGAAGGTGAAAATGCCTTTGAGGGGCGAACAAATTGCTTTACCCCTAGAACATGGCAGACCAGGTGAGATGACGGCGGCTAGTCCCTTTCCTGTACGGTTCTTGTTGCTGCAACGAGGTAAGGATGTCCCGTGGATGGGGTTGGCCCTTGCCCAAAACGATCGCTATTTGCGAGTCCGTTACGTTGAGGCGGGTCAGATGCGGGAGAGTGATGTACCCAGGCAGCGATTACTTTCGCTCAAAGAGACGATCGTCAAGGTTGAGGTCAATAAAGCCGAAGCGTTCCATGACGAGATGGCACGATTGGAGCAGGAACGCGATCGCTTGAAGGCTGAAGGAACAATCGCGCTTCCCGGCTGCTGGATTGAAACGGGAGTCGTCAAAGGGCGACAATTTAGACAGGCATGGTGGCGCAGTGGGAAGGCGATGTTTCCTTCAAAACGTGTCCCCGGCGAGATGGTTAAGACCTGCTACATCGGGGAGGAGGGAGGAATGGAACATCAGGAGGCGATCGCTGCCAGGAAGAGACGAAATCGATTGAAGTGGGTCGATCGACGGTTGAGTAAATTACTGGAGGGTGTGTGATGGCTGGATTTGGAAAACCTAAACCGACTGAGGCAGATAAGCTGGTTGAGCCACAGTACTTAAGACAGGTGTAGAGTGTGGTGAACTCAAATGAGAATCGCTGTAAGTTTGGGAGATATTCAAAGCCTATTTATCAATGGGTGCTCGATGATTATATTTCTGCTGCTCAATCCACCATACATTAGCTGGTTTCTTCAAGCAGTCTGGCATAACAATCTATCCTAAAGACAACGTTCAAGCATCTCATGTAATTCCTCTTTAGACTCTTTGGCAAACTGTATACTACCTAAGCTGGCGATCGCTCCCCCTGCGGTTGTAATCGACGCGGCTGGAATTTTGCCTAAATAAAGGAGTCCAATCCCTAGCAGTGTGATTAGTGCAGATCCTGCTGTGACGGATATTGCAAGATTGTAGCTATGGTGAACCTGGCGCAATAATTCTCGCAGGATTTCTTTCTCAATCATACTGCTATCAGCATTATCAATCTGATTTGACTTTGTAATTTTCGTCAGTCTGCACTTCATTGATGCTGAGCCTCACTTATTTATCTTTTGATGCTTGTATTGTGCCAAACTGTACAGTCTATTACCAAGGGCGGGTAGATTTATTGTGGGAAGTTCTTTGCCCTAACTTTTAGGGCAAAGAACTTGATTAAGAAACCCTATCTGCCCTAGAACCTCTTAGAACAAATTGCTATATTGAAATTCTTGTTGAAGGAGAAACAAGAATGCTGCAATCAGGTAAGGTTCAATCCAGTGAGCAAGGTAAGCAGAATCTAAAGCAAGCAATAAAAGAGGCTGGTTTCACCCAAGAACAACTAGCTCAAAAAACCGGAGTGTCGATTGATACAATCAAGCGCCTAATTGGTACGAAATCCTGTTCTAATGGAGTTGAGCGGCATCTAGTTAGTCGAGTTGCTGAATTCTTGAAATTTCAGCCGATTGAAATTGTATCGCCAAGAGACTGGTATTGTCAGCAATGCTTGCCAGAAGAGTTTGAATCGCTCATTGTAGAAAAAACGCGATGGTTCTGTGGACGCCATTTTGTCTTTGAGGCATTTCAACGCTTTCTTAAACAATTTCCTAAAGGCTATTTTACGATCGTAGGTGAAGCTGGGATGGGCAAGAGTGCGATCGCGGCAAAATACGTAGCTGATTATCATACAATTTGCTACTTCAACATTATGGCAGAACGTCGAAATCGTCCTGAGTTATTTCTAGAGAGCATTCGTCAACAATTGATTCAGCGCTATCAGTTGCAGAACGTTGAGAAAGCTAATCTTGCAACGCTGCTAGAAATAGTAAGCCAGAAACTTACAAAAGCCGAGCAGCTTGTGATTGTTGTAGATGCGCTTGATGAAGTTGACCAAGACCCTGCTGAAAATCTACTGCATTTGCCGACAACGTTACCAAATCGAGTTTATTTTTTACTTACACGTCGCTCTTATAACCTAGAGCACAAGCAGTTATCAGTCTCACCTGGAGTCCCTGTTGGGGAGTTAGATTTAACTTCACCCGATTATGCACAATTTAATCAAACTGATATAAAAGATTTCATTCTAAGAATGCTACAAGACCCAATTCATCAAATTGCTTTGAAAACCTGGATTCAAGATCGGCACTTATCACAGTCGGAATTTATTGAGCAAGTCGCAGTAAAAAGCGAAAATAACTTTATGTATCTACGATATGTTTTACCTGCGATTGCAGAAGGACTCTACGATGATTTAGCACTTAAGCAATTGCCTCAAGGATTACATGAATATTATCAAACTCACTGGGTACGAATGCGGATGGAGAGCGTTGATCAAGCTCAAAAAGTAATAATTCTATTCACGCTTGTTGAAGTAGGGACACCTATAACCTGTGAGATGGTTGCAGGAATGGTTAGTAAAGAACCTTATGATGTTCAGAAGATTTTAGATGAATGGTTTGAGTATTTAAGACGATGTACGATTGAAGGAGAGCTGTGTCACAGCATCTACCACGCGAGTTTCCTTGAATTTCTAAAATCGAAGCGTACTCTAGAACCTACTCGCAAGATCTTTCGTGATGTTAATCAACAAATTGTTAACTATCACTTAGCTCAAGAGGTGATGTGGAATGAATCAACGAACTGATGTAGTTTCGGCAACTAGCCCTGCCCAGCGACGCAGCTATTTGGGTCGATACCCATACAACTTGGCTCAGTCGTACAACTTACGAAAATACTATCAACTATTGAGCAGTTTCAACTTTATAAATGATAAAATTCGCCATCCCAAATTTGGTGTTCAAGCTTTGATTGAAGATTACGATCTAATTAATGAACCAGGATTGCGCTCTTGCCCAGAATACAATTCTACTTCAACAGAAGCTTTACAACTTATTCAGAAGACGATTCGTCTCTCTGCTGATGTATTAATTAAAGATCCTAGCCAGTTAGCAGCACAACTATGGGGCAGAATGCAGGGATTTAATTTGCCTGAGATCAGTTTACTACTATGTGAAACTTGGCAATTAAAAACAATCTGGCTTCGTCCGTTATCTCAAAGTTTTACACCACCTGGAGGGCGGCTACTTTCAACACTGCGTGGGCATAGGCAAGCTATCACTGCGCTGTCAATTACAAACGATAACAAACAAGTTATTTCAGGCTCGGCGGATCAAACGTTAAGATTGTGGGACATCAACACGGGTAAGTCTTTACTTGCCTTAGAGGGACACGATGTACCGATCAAGGCATTTGCAGTCACTAGAGATGGTAAACGGGCAGTTCTTGGATCAAGTCGCGTACTCAAAGTGTGGAATTTAGGAACTGGAGCATTGTTGTTCACACTTAAAGGCCATACTGGAGATGTTACCGTTGTAACTGTCACTACTGATGGGAAACAGGCAATTTCTGGAGCACTTGATAGTTCTCTCATAGTTTGGAACTTAGAAACTGGACTTCCCCTCTATTCTCTGGAAGGTCATCATTCTTTTATTACGTCGATTATTGTCAGCCCTGAAGGAAATCTTGCTATTTCTGGATCTCAAGATTACACGTTAATAATATGGGACTTGCGGCGAAAAACTAGTCTCTTTCAACTTAAAGGACATTCAGGATCAATCGTTGCACTTTCAATGACTTCAGATGGTCGATATGCGGTCTCTGGTACGCATGGTGGTGAAATGAAGCTGTGGAACTTATCAACTGGTATAAATATTTGGACAATTGATGCACACTCCGCAGCAATCAATGCTATTGCAATTACCCCTGACAATACACGTATTGTTTCTGCTGGTGATGATAGTACTGTCCGAGTTTGGAGTCTAGAAACGGGGATACTATTGTTTGCTTTAACAGGTCATAATGAACCTGTAAGCGCAATTACGATCACGTGTGATGGTAAACAGGTTATTTCCGGCTCTGAAGATACAACCATTAAGATTTGGGATCTAGATGCTGAAGCGGAAACCTTGTCTCAACACAGGCACCAGCGCACCGTCACTACACTTGCTATCACAACGGATAGAGAACACATAGTTTCTGGTTCTGCTGATGATACGATCAAAGTTTGGCATCTTCAATCGCACAGATTATTGCATACTTTGAAAGGTCACAGCAGCTCAGTGACTTCAATTGTACCAATGAGAAATAATCAGTGGATTGTTTCTGGCTCTTTAGACGAGACAATGAGGGTCTGGGATCTTCAAACGGGAACTTGTTTATGGAAGTTGGCTGGCCACCGGGCTTCGACTCAGTCAATAGCAGCATATCACCCTGATCGCATCATTGCAGCATCTTCCGACAATATGCTCAAAGCGTGGGATTTTCGAGAAAACCCAGGCTTTTTAGGCTCAATCCGAAGCTTGATCATGAAAAAACTGCTCTTTAAGCTACAAGGACTTCGATCGCCTGTAAGTTCAGTAGTAGTTACACATGATAATCAATATGCGATAGCTGCATCGACAACCGGTACAATTTTTGCTTGGAACCTGGGCACGAAGGAGCCGATAGCTATGCTTGGGCACCATGAGCCTGTGACAGTACTAGCACTTCCTGAAGATAATCGATTTGTCATCTCAGCATCAGAAGATGGCACAATTCGTGTTTGGAATGTTTACACAGGTAGAGAAGTACTAATGCTAGGTGACGAGAAAATGCTAGGTGGAAATTGTAATCCAGTAACGGCTTTAGCGTTAATTCCAGAGACTTCCCGCTTAGTTTCTGCCTATACAGACGGTACACTTAAAATTTGGGACTGGTCAACTGAAAAATATTCCAAGAAACCCTTGCTAACCCTCGAAGGGCATCATGGCACAGTTAATAGTGTTCATGCAATTGGGCGTGGCAGATTTCTGATTTCGGGGTCTGACGACTACACTCTGAAAGTGTGGGATGTCCTCTTTCAACGTGAAATTGCTACCTTTACTGGAGAAAATCCTTTTTGCTGCTGTACTGTTGCACCAGATGAACGCACAATTGTGGCTGGTGATCAATCTGGGCAAGTTCATTTTCTATATTTGGAAGGGCTGGAGGAGCTTTTGTGAACATTACCTCTGCAATCCAAGCATCGTTCCCGTTTGAGTCTTATTCTGTCCAAGTTCAGCAGTTTCTTCAGCAATCAACTCGCTCTTTTATAGGACGCCAATATGTATTTGATGCCTTAGCCGATTTTCAAAGGCGCTGGGATCGTGGCTATTTTACGGTTGTTGGAGCACCGGGAAGTGGCAAAACAGCCTGCTTAAGTCATTATGCTATGAGGTATTCTAACTCGCTGTTTTATACTAGCCACTTACAATCCCATACAGATTCTGTTCCGCTTCTTGTAAAGCTTTCAAATCAATTACTCTGGTTGCTTCAGCAATACAAATACGAGAAGCCGAACATTGATGTATTTGATGCAGATGTTGCCTTGAGTCGGGCTTTTTCTATCTTGCTACGACGTATTAGCACGCAACTCAATGCAGAGCAGCCTCTGGTGATTGTAGTAGATGGGATTGATCGAGCAAGTGATCGGAATCAACCGCCTAGTTCAAATCTTTGCTATTTACCAAGATATTTACCTCCACATATCTATTTTCTCTTAAGCCGTCGTCCTTGTTTGACAGAAGAGTCACGGCTTTTAGTTGAGGTTCCTAACTACAGTCTAAATCTAGACCAATATTCAATTCAAACTGAGCTAGATATTCAAACATTTTGCCAACAGCAATTAAACACTGAATCAAATCGTAAACTATGTCGATGGTTATCGCATCGTTCACTACAGAAAAATCAAGTTTGTCAAATTCTTAAATCGATTAGTGAAAATAATTTTATGTATGCACGCGAGATTGTCTCTGCTATTAATCAAGGGATTGGTTCGTTGGAGAATGAAAATCTACCTGTCAATCTGGAAATTTACTATCAACAACACTGGCAGAAAATGAACTTCAAACCTTTGTCTGCGATCTCGCAATCAGTGATAGAAATTTTAGCTAATCGAGAACAGCCGCTTTCTGCACAGACAATTTCTACCATTATTGGAGTTGATGAATATGATGTTAATGAAGTCTTATCGGGGTGGATCGAATTTTTGAAGGTTAAAGTTGTAAATAATTTAGCTTACTATAGCCTTTACCATTCTAGCTTTCGCAACTATCTACGCCAAAAATGCACTTCAAGGTTTGAGTAGCAACGGAACAGAAAGTTGCGTTAAGGCTGAAACATCTGCTGGATCAACGTTATTATGGGTTAATTCGGAATAAGCATAAAACAGTGCCACGAAATCTTAAGAAGCTCTTCTAACCGAATTTCAGAGATCGCTGCTTTGAACCAATTTCAAGCGATAAGGCAAAAAGCTTTCAAACCTTTCAGGGCTGTGTGGCATAAAAACGTGCGTATCCCCTAAATCAATCCCAACTAGAGCGCCGGTCACATAATCAGCTCACCTGCTGCTGAGGCTGTGTGGGGGTTCTGGCGATGACATGAAGATTGTATTCGTTCTCTTTCCCAGCCTCATCACGGATTATGGGGTTTGGGTACTTGTGAGTTTACTTTGCTTCAATCTCATCAGGGGTAGATTCCCCGCCCCTTGGGGCATAAGAAGTCCCAAAAGAAATGGCTGTTCATAATCCGTCCGCTTGCGGCGGAGTTTTTGATTTGCGGAATGGGAGTAATTCTGCTTTCTTACTGGAATCGGCTCTATTAGCGTCCCTGTGGCTTGTATTGATGAAAGTGAGCGAGTGAAAGTATTGCTATGTTAGCAGCTTCCAAAGCGTTGAAAATGTAGATGGGGATAGCTTTCGAGGTTCGTGGCATGATTTTGCACTTATTCCGAACCAGTTTCTAATCTAATGGGCACGCATCCTCCTTTAAAAACATTGCCCCCTGGACAAGTTCTCACCTTGCCAGAGGGCAGTATGTTTTCAGAAGAATTTAGTTCTTCATCTATGGCTGGATTCCAGCAGAAAGACTCTGTGGAAGTTGGTGCGCTCCCAAAGGAAGCTGTTTCTCTCGCAAACTAGTTAGACCAGTTCGGGGGGTGCCTTGTCAAGTTAATCCTGTTGATTCTTTACCTCAGCTTCACAATGACTTGTTGAAAGAGCTATAGATTCATCAAATCTTCATGCTCTATGACTGCCCTTTTCTGAAATAACCTTGTACTCTATCTATGCAGGCAATCACGAATCAAAGTACACAAGTGTTTTTCTCGTACTTATGTCATTCACTGTTAAATTCTCACTTTATCAGTGAATAGGAAAATTCTTTGACTAAGGTATGCTCTCCCAGAGGAAGCTGTTTCTCTCGCAGGTAGCAGTTCGGCTCAATGCCTACTTCCTCCAGGAGTTCGTTACCCACATGATTGCATGAACGAACAATGTCTTAGGAGGGCTTATGCCTCGAAACAACCATGCTGCCTCGCTTGAAGTTCCTGCTACCTCGATTTCACCCCTCGCATTGAACAATTCCGTCATGCTTAAGCTCGTCGAGTACGGCGGCCCAATAGCTCTGCTTGTTGCAATTAGCCTTGTCATTTGGACTCTGACTAATTTCATCAAGGTTGTTAAGGAGGATTAGACTTTCACCTAGTAAAGAATCCCCTAATTTGGACAACGAAATAGGGGATTCTACTAAACTTTTCAGGACACTACTGGATAATGACTAGACGTGCTGGAGTGAGACCCTATGACCAGTGGAGTTGCCCTACGCAAAACTTCCTATGGCTGGGAGTTTGCCAGTGAAGCAGCGCTCGAAAAGTTCATCTGGGAAAATCTCCCTGAATTGTTTGGCGTGACTCCTCTCAAACAGCAGCACATTGCCAATGGTGAAATCTGTGACATTCTGGCTGTGGATGAAGATCGAGGGCTAGTTGTACTGGAGTTGAAGAACGTAGAAGATCGCTACCTGATTCAGCAACTCACCCGCTACTATGCCAATCTTTTAGCCGAAAAGCCGTTTCAGGCAGAGATCGATTACTCTCGTCCAGTTCGGCTGATTGCGATCGCTCCCACTTATCATCGACACAATTTAGTTGATAAGACGTACAACACGCTCCACTTCGAGCTTCTACGATTCACTGTAGTCAAGGAAGACGAGGCGTTTTACTCCTTTTACAGCCCCTAGAGCAATAATCGGTTCAAAAGTTTTCGATTCCCTACCAGACGATTAAGAACTCGACAGTAGAAAATGTTCCTGAACCTCCAGAACTGCTGCTCAGATGGCTAGGAGGCTGCACCAGAGAGGAGCAGGAAGGTTTTCTCAAAGGAAGAAGTAAACTCCTCGGCTGTAGTCAGCGAATGAAAGAGACGGTAAATAGATCGTCCATTCAGTACGGTTTAGGAAAGACTAAGCTTTGTGCAGAGATACTGTTTCAGCAGAAGTCACAAAGACCTGTCTTATTTCTGTGGCTCCCTACGCCTAGTACATACAAGGTTCCGGTCTGGAGTCGAGAGGAACCTAATAAAATTGTTTATATGCAGAAACCTGTGATTGGTCGCCTCCGAATTTGGACAGATGGACAGACGATCGCGCATGTAGGTCACATATCAGAAGGCTTCGGCAAAATGAAAACAAAGTCAGAGTGGGAGCAGACTCCTCCCGAAAAACGACCTCGCAGCTTGGGAGAAGGAATAACCAGCCACTCAGATACTCCTGTTGCCGTAGAAAGATATTGGCGCTGTTTGGATGATCAGGAGAAGCCAGACTGTTGGGAAGCGCTATCTGACCTAGCTATCGAGAAGTGGCTAGAAAGAATTCAACGCTAAACATTCCGAATTTCCACGATTGACGTTCCAGACTTGATTTGTCAGCAAAGAAGGGTATCTGGGTACTACTGAAATGCTGAGTATTTTTCAAACGACTGGACAGGGGAAGCAGACGAGATCGCAGATTATTGAGACGTTAAAGCAACGGGATGGGTTGACCCGTAACGAACTGGTTGAGGCATCAGGACTGAGTTATGAGCAAGTGAGAAATCAGACGGCTAATCTGATTAGTGAAGGCGCGATCGTGCCCAGTGCTGTCAAGGGAAAACGCCGTTATTACCTGAGACTGGTTGCCTTACTGTTGGCGGGTTGGCTTCCATTTTGTAGTGCTTCGATTGACGGCGATGGTATTAGCGATGTGGGACAACAACTGTCTGCTTACTGATAGCTATTTCTCAGTTAAATCAAACAGATTCCAGGAGAAAAGATTGAGACTGAACTTACTGATTTACTCTTTTGCTAATTCCGGTACTTTACTAACTCTTCACCGGAATTCCGGTAGGCTCTCGGAATGAATTTTTTATTCAGGTTCCCATAATATGTACCACCCAATAAAAATTTTTCTGTGATGACTGACCAGAATTCCGCCGCACCTGACCGAAATTCCGCTACTGAGATGCAGTACCGACCCGAAGAGGTTCAACGGGAACTTGATATTAAATCGACTCAGTACTACGAGCGAATCAAGTTTTTGGGCATCAAAGCTTGTAAGGACAAAACGGGAAAGGTCTACCTGGACAATTCTCAGTTTCAGAAGATGAAACGGCTCGATTTCCACATTCGAGAAGCTGGAACAATGGAGGGATTTGTTGATAGTGAAAGTGGCGAATTGGCGACGGTTGATCAGTCCAATTCACTCGATCCAGCCACTCAGCCAGTTCAGGAAGTCCCCATCGCGGAAGATGAGACTCAGTTGAATGAGTTGTTTCGTGCAGCGTCGGAAATTGCCGCCCAAAGATTGGCGATGCCCCAAATGATTGTGGGCGAACTGTCGAAACGGATTGGTTATGAGGATTTGCCTGCTGACCTGAAGGAGAAAGTTGATCAGGTGCGAGAGAATGCCATCCCAAAGCAGAATCCCGCCCAGATAGCCGACCAGCTTCTGAGCCGATATCGCAGTCAGAGACTCGCCACCGCATAGATTCAGTAGACTCTGAGCAGTTTGAGAAGACGATCGCCGCCATCCAATCAGGCAGTAGTGTCATTGTTCTAGGGGAAGCGGGGGCGGGCTGTGATGAGTTTGCCAAAGCCCTGTATGAAAAATTGCAGGGCGAATTTGCTGTGGCTGTCACTACTTACAAAGGCAGTACCAAACAGTT
>NZ_JBJPHU010000252.1:0-2387 GCF_052939515.1 Phormidesmis sp. 146-33 | reverse complement strand
ATCAGGTTAAACTCAGCGGAGCAGTCACCCACTCCGCTGGTCTTCAAAACCGTGCTTGAGACTTGACACCTCACACGGCTCCTCAACAGGTTGGTGCTGGACATGCAGACCTCGATGAATTGCGTCATGACAGTGACGGTGTACTAACACCAGATTGACCGGCTTGTAGTTAGACGGATTTCTGTCCAGATGGTGAACTTCCATCCGGTCATCTGACTGCAAGTACTGCCCGCAGTGTTGACACGTCCCAGATTGTTTCGCCAGCAGTTTTGCGACCGTGGGTTTAACCGTTGGGAGCATAGCCAAACGTTGATTCCAATAAATCCAATCGCCGTCATAGGGACTCCGCTTTGCCTGCACTTTAATATGCCGTTGAATCGGCGTGTGGGCATGGTGATAAAGCGTCGTCAGGGTTTGCCCAGACCGATGAGCAAACGTCCATCGTTTTCCTGGGTCGAATAACCAGTATCGATGGGCTTGCCACTGACGGCTTTTGTTGGGATGACGGCGACGTGCCCAAGCTCGAAGCTGACAATACAGCAGATGACCAAGTTGAGCAAAGGTCGGTTTGCTACAGACATTGGCGTAGTAATTAGCCCATCCTCGAATCACCGGATTCAATCGCTCAATCAGTTTCCATTGCGGTTGCGCCTGGTACTGTTTGAGAATAATTCGGAGTTGTCGAAGATGTCTGGTGATTGCCGCTTGGCTCGGTTTGATGATCGTTTTGAACCCTTGCTGGGAGTGAGTTTTTCCCACTCGGTACTGTCGGATGTTGTACCCTAAAAAGTCAAATCCCACTTTACCCTCAAAGTCATCCAGGGTATGGGTGATTTGAGTCTTGCTCGGTTTCAAAGCCAATCCCATGTCAGCTAACCATTCCATGAGGATGCGCTGGCTTTGCTGGATGACCGCAAGATCCGAGTGAAGCACCACGAGATCGTCGGCATACTGAACCAGCATTGGGCATTGGGTTCGCCCAAAGGCTTTCTCCAGAGCCGTTGCCATGCCATGCAACGCCACATTCGCCAATAGGGGCGACACGCACCCGCCTTGAGGTGTCCCTTCATCCGTCGGATAGAGGGTGGCACCCTCCATCACGCCACTTTTCAGTCATGCCCGGATCTGCCGGGTGAGCGTGGGTGGGGCGTTGAGTTTCCGCAATAAAGCAGAATGGTTGATTTTCTCGAAGCACTTCTGGATATCGGCATCCAGCACATATTTGGGCTTTTGCTTAATCGCCAGAAAGATGGCTCCGATAGCATCGCGACAGGAGCGTCCGGGGCGAAACCCGTAATTGTTTGGCTCGAATCGAGCCTCCCATTCCGGTTCGAGTGCCAGCTTGACGAGCGTTTGTAACGCTCGGTCGTGCATGGTGGGAATAGACAGGGGTCTTTGCTCCGTGGGACTTCCAGGTTTTGGAATGTCCACCCGGCGCGTGGGGGTTGCCTTTCCTCGGAGGTGAAGTTGTTGAACCAGTCTCAACCGCATCTGGGGGGAGAGCGACGCTAAGCCGTCGATACCTGCGGTCTTTTTGCCTTGGTTCTCTTGCGTCACTCGTCGCACGGCTAAACACTTCGCTGACCAGGACTTCATCAATAATCGTTGGAGTCGGTGGGCTGTCTTAACATCTCCACGCAACGAGGCTCGATAGATCCGGGTTTGGAGCTTGAAGACTTGCCGCTGAATCCGTTTCCAGGGGAGGTCTTGCCATTCATCCATCGGTTGTAATTCCGTGTCCATGACGTTTACACTCTGACTACCAGCCCTATCTTCCAAACTGTTGTGCCTCTGTCAGCATATGCTTTGGCTTTCCCAAAGCCTTTGGCTTCTGAGGCAATCCTGCTCTGAGGTCGCGTGCGGGTGACTCCCTACTCAGCCCCTCGACCGGGTTCTGAGAGCAAACATCAGAGTTACTTCGTTCCTCGTTTCCGTTTGACGCTAAGCGTGGGAGTTTCACTCTCCGCCGGGTTGAGTATGGATGCATTTAGGTCAGTTTGGTAGCTGCCTAACGTCAGTGCCAGTCCCTTTTGGGCAAGCCTGGTTCTCGATTGAGACCTCTGATGTGGAGGATTAAACCCGCGTTGGCTTGTTCGTTGTGACGACGGTTCGACCGTGAATTCACGTTGGTTACTCCTGCTCAGCTATGCTCGACGGGGTTCTCAGTCGGGTTCTGAGTTACCGCCTTTTCTCCCATGCTGGCTACCCGTAGGTTGTCAAGCCTACGAGCAGTGGGAGAGGCTGTCACTCCTGCATCAAGAAGGGATGGAATCGCACCATCACGAAAACGAAGTTGTCAAGGTTCAGCGGGCATTGTTCCCCTGTCATCCTTGCCAGCCGTCCCCAGATATTGCTATCTGTTTAGGCTGAACGAATCACACACCAAA
>NZ_JBJPHU010000048.1:0-46240 GCF_052939515.1 Phormidesmis sp. 146-33 | reverse complement strand
TTGCTCAGTCAAGCGAAATCTAAAAAAGATGAAAAAGCACCTTGAAAGGGCTGGTACCTACTCCTAACCTGGAGACTGTAAAGAAAAATCTTCAGTATATTGCCCAAATAGTTGGTCAAGAAGAGAAGGCAAAGGAAGTTCTTGTTCAATATCAAAAGCGTATTAAGGAGTTGCAAGAGCATCTAGGAGACCAATTACAGCAAACTGAGGTTTCCGTCATTATCTATGGAGATAGTTTTATTGGAGGACTTCTTGACAAACGCGGTATCGGTGTAGCGACTCAAGTTCTAACTGATATTGGTCTCCGCCAGAACCTCACAATGCACGATAGTTTTAACCTCAGTATTGAAACAATTGATGAATTTGATGCTGATGTTCTATTTATTGCTGACGCTCATGTTGACAAGAAAACACCAGATTTTTATTTCCAAAATTCCTTAATTAACAGTTTAGAGGCAGTCAAAAATGGTCGAGTCTACATTGTTGATCAAGAAGCTTGGCGAGTACAGGGTATGTCAGGAGCGAATAAGATATTAGATGACCTCGAAAAATACCTTGTTAATACGCCCTAGTAAGAAACTATCACCTATACGAGCGATCAACATTGGTACAGAGATCGCACCCCTGCGATGCCCCTTCCACAAGCTTCGTCGATCGCGCTTCACCTGAACAGCGATCGCGCTCTGATGGTCGATCTTGTAGTGCGATCGCTCTATCATTTCTCAAAACGTCGATCGCTTAATGATTTAGTGCGGTTCCTGCGGAGTTGCGCTTTGCGCTAATCGCTCCTCTAATTTTGTTCTATCAGCCAAGCTTCTAAATTTGCAACATTGGAAAAATCAAGTAATGCTTCCCCTAATGATTCGAGTTGATCTACCGATAATGCCGAAACGCGATCGCATTCGCACCACCACCAAAAATCCCATCCTCAGGTTTCTATTTGTCGCGTTAGCCTTTATTCTGGTGAATCTGTGGGTCTATTTGCTCTGGTGTTTCATCTCTCACGCAAGACTAGGCGGGCAGAGGGTTTTTCAGACTTTGTTTCCCCTCAAAACCATGCTGAACTTCCTCGCTCACGCGGTGGAACGACGGTTTCCCTTGATTACAGCCATTTATTTGCCTGTTTCGGGTTGACTTTGCGATCTACTGAAGTTACTTTGCCACTCTGAGAAGAAGGTCGGGTCGTCCAGCACTTGACGCAGATTAAACTGATCTTCAACCTCACTGAGCGTTGGTTCATTTGCCTGGACGATCTGAGTCATAAAAGGCAATGCGGAATAGGCTCCAACTATAAAAGTTTCGGGTGAGCGGCGATCGTGATCACAAAAAAAGTGCGTCACCTGAGCAACGCACTGAATGTTTAACGTCGAGAGAGTTCTAACCTTTGAAATCTTTGAGCCAGTCGCGAAGCTGGTCGGCCGCTACATCTCTTCCACCCAGGCCAAAGGCGAGAGCAATCGCAACGGCGATCGCGCCTAACAACAGTCCAAACGCCAGATTCACAATATTAGGGGCAATCCCTGCTTGTTGAAGTGCCATCGCTGCCACCAGTGCAATAATTGCGATTCGAGCCGTCTGACCCAAAAACTTTGATTGACGACTTCCCGAACTAGTAATCAGGCTGTAAGCCAAGTTCGCCAAATACAAGCCCACCGCGAACACCGCCAACCCAACCAGAAGGCGACCAAAAATCGCCAGCAGCCCCGTAATGATCAGCGTCAAGGCAGGTAGATTGAGAACATCAGCCGCCGGGACGGTTGCGAAGAGCAAAATACCCACCAGCACGACCACACCCGCAATTTCAGAAGGCGTGCGCGTAGACGACGGAGTATCCGACGCTTGAAGCAGCGTTTCACCCGTCTGAAACTCAGTGTCATACTCGGTCGGGGGAACTTGAGGCGTATGGGGAGCCGCTTGCAGCCCTAACCAGTAAAAGACGTTGTTGAAACCAACACTGGCGAGAATGTTACTTACCAAATCAGCAACAAACTTTCCGATCACATAGGCGATGGCTAGAATGATTGCTGCGGTAAAAATCTGCGGGATGGCGCTGAGAATTTGATTCAACATTGCCGTTGCGGGCCCAGAGATCGCGGGGATCTGTAAGGCATCTAAGGCAGCCGTAGCCGTTGGGATCAGAATTAAGACATAGACGATCGTGCCAATTAGCCAGGATAGCGATTGTCCGCCTCCAGTTCGGCTGAGACCGAGTTTTGCGCCAACCTGATCCGTTCCAGTAGCTGAGAGCAGATTGGTAACGATGCCCCTGACCACTCGTGCCACAAACCAGCCCACCACACCAATCAGAACCGCTTTGAGAATATTTGGGAGGGCACCCAGAATATCATTCAGCAAATTTTGAACAGGCTGAAGCGGCCCCTGCAAATCGAGAACGCCCAAAATTAGCGGCAAGAAAAACAGAAACACAAACCAGTAAAGCGCATTTCCCAGCGTTTCACTTAGCAAAAAGGGACTGGGGGCTAGTGGGTCAGCATCGTTCTGTTCGGCAATGCGCTCATCTAGTGAGAAAGACTGTGCTGTGCGAACTGCGATCGCCTTGGCCAGCGTTGCCACCACCCAAGCCACTCCAATCAAAATCGCGGCCGATCCCAGACGAGGCAAGAACGCAAAAATCTGGTTGAGGAAATTGTTGAGCGGCTGAGAAACCGTGGTCAGGTTGAGGGCATTCAGGGCAGCGACGACTGCCAATATCATAATGATCCAGAAGGCGATCGCGGCTCCGATTTGTTCGGTGTTAACTGCGCTGCGAGTCCGTCCACCAGAAACCCACCCCGCCAGACGATTGTCTAAATCTGTTTTTTTGAGCAGATTGCGAACCACACTGGAAACAATGCCCGCTACCAGCCAGCCAATCAGCAAAATTGCCAGCGCCCCCAACAACTGGAGGACAATGTTCATCAGATTGCTTTGTTGGAGATAGGGGATCGGCGAGAAATCAGTACCAGCTTGTGCCAAAACGCGATCAGGCATCCACGTTTGCACCCCAGTTAGCTGACCAAGACTGTGCCAAATTTCGTTCATGGTTGTCTAGTTAACCTCATTTATTTAATCAAGCAAGACGCGCAATTCACTTCATCAATGAAACATGCGTCTAGAATCAGGTCGGAAAGCGGTCAGTACTATGTATAAATCAGCTTACGTGTTCCTATCTAGAGCGCGTAGAGTCAGCAACCTGCGACTAGAGAAAAGTACGGTTGCCTCATCAGATTACTGGTAACTCCCTAAACTGAAAAGACTTCAGAAATACTATTTTGAAGTTTTGGTAAATTACCATAAAGTTTTAGAAGAGTTCACAGCATTCAAATCTTTAGAGCAGCGGTAGATATCCTTAGCTTTGTGAGAATTGAATGTCACAAGCACTGCATAACATCGCAGGTTCCTACCGACTAATCTTCGTTCTAAAGAGATATTTTTTAGAATTCACTAGTTAGTTTCTTTGACCACCAGTTAACATGTCATCCCAAATCTTTGAGCAATCGATTCAAATTAATGCGAGTGCGATCGTGGTTGAGCGCTGTATTACTGATCAAGTTTTGATGCACCGTTGGCTTAATCCCGCTCTGCGATGCGAACCTGTGGGCGATTGGTCTACCGATTTGGGCAGCCGCAGCCGATTTGTGATCCAGGTTCCGGTTTTGCAGCCGACCCTTAAGAGTGTGGTAGTTGAGCGAGAGCCAGGGCTTGTGGTTTGGGAGTTTCAGGGGTTTTTTAAGGGGCGCGATCGCTGGGAGTGTAAGCCAGAAGCGCGAGGCACTCGTTTGGTAAATCGGTTTGAATTTGAGATTCCGAATCCGATCGTCCGCTTTGGGTTTGATACTTTTGCCGCTAAGTTGACGCGAGAAGATATGCAGGCTCAACTGCGACGGCTCAAGCGAGTGGCTGAGGAAGTTTATCAAAGTGTAGGCTAGGATGCTGACAATTATCGGTTACTCATCCGATTTAATAGTTGCTGAATCACATCGCGATCGTCAGCTTTCGGCATCATTTCTAAATACAGTTCTAAATCTTGTCGAGCCTCAATCCAGCGGTTGGTACGAAAGTAGAGAATGCCACGATCGCGCAGTTCTAGAGCCGCGTTGGGAAACAGTAAAAGGATACGTTCGATCGCAGCTAAGGCAGATTCAATTTGATTTTTATTAAGATAAATTGCTTTGAGATTAGTCAACATTCGGGCTAAAAGCTGTCGATTACTAACGGTTTCTAGAAACTGAGGCTGCATCTCAACAGGCTGACCAAAAAGTTGACTTAAGCGGTCTTGACAGTCTTGAGGAAATAGAATTTCGCCTTGAGTAAACGGATCTACAAAGATTTCCATTTCTTCTTGATCAGGGCGGATCAGAAAGTGTCCGGGCATCCCAATTCCCACCATTGGAAAATCGATTCTTTGAGCGATCGCTAGATAAACAACAGATAAAGTGATTGGAATCCCTGTGCGGCGATCGAGTACATCATTCAAGAAACTGTTGCGCGGATCATAATAGTCTGTTGTGTTGCCGACAAACTTTAGCTCATCAAACAGATAGCGATTGATGGTTTGCAGGGTTTTGAGCGGATAAGGTTCCAACGGAAGGCGTTTACGAATTTCTTCAGCAATGTCATCTAATCGGGTGAGATAGCGATCGACCTCTAAAGTTGGATATTCTTCTTGTGCGATATGAAGGGCTGCTTTTTCCAGAATAATATGTTCATCGGGTTGACGCACTTCTTGATAAAACTGTTGGCGAGCGAGGGAAAATTCCATTGTTTCAGCAGGGGGTTCTCTTTCTAGATTATCAACTTCCATCTCTGAGAAAAAGCTATTTTTTATAATCTCTTCCGGAGCCATATTTCCAGGCTTGAATCCAACGATTCCAATAATATTGTTGAATTGGTAATAAATTCTTTGTCCAGGGTGTCAAAGTTTTGCCAAACGGATAAAGCCATGAATAGGTTGCCAGACTACCGAAGTGTTTGGCCCAATCCAATAATGTCAAAATACCGACTTGTGGAATGATTTTAAGCACCAGTTTGGGATGAGAAAGTCCTGTCTTCATTAAGGTTTGAAATAGGGGAATAAACTGGACAACATCTTGTAGAAAAGGTTTGAGAACGGGATCTCCTAACTGCTGCATTTCTTGAAAGACGATCGCCAGCAATTCATTGATTTGATTGGGTTCAATCTTTTGGTCAACGCCTACGCTCATCGCTCGCTGAAAGAGCCAGGTTACTGTGAGATTTGGCTGATAGGGCTGTAGAGGAGCCAACCCATCTCGATGCAAAACATCAGTTTCCAACGCTTCATGAATCCCTTCTGTCAAACGTTTTAGATGGCGCACCATTGCCCCAAATCCTCCAAAACTCAGGGGAGACTGACTGCCGCTACTATCGCCAACAGGCAGAATACGATCCCATTTTGGCTTGAGGGGACTGTCACGATAGCAGGGAAAAAGTCCGAATAAAACGCGCTCAAATTGAAGCTGAGAGAGTTTAATCTTTTGGTATTCAGGTAATAGACGAAAGTACTCTTCAAACAGCGTTTCTAAAGAGATGCGATCGACTTCTGCATCCAAATAAGTAAACAGATAAGTTGTTCGACCGTCCCTAGCCGGAAAAGCTTCCCAAAAATATTGGCACTGATTTTGTATCGGTGTAAATGACACAATTAAATCACCCGACTTATTTTCAGGAAATCCTTTTGCACAACTGCCTACAACTAAACAGAGTGCATCTGGTTTTTTGCCTTGTCTAGCTTGCCGCACGATCGGCGAAAAATGCCCCATCGCATCTAACATTAATCGGGCAGTAAATTTTTTTTGAATAGAAACGCCATTGGGATGCACAGTGACTTCTTGAAAGGGCGTATTTTCAAATAGCTTCCCACCTGAATTGCAAAATTTTTGTTTTAGGGTTTCTAGTAAGAAAACGGGATCGACTCCGTTGTTGAGCACATCTTTAGCAAAGACTTCAGAACCCCCTAAAAAGCTAACTCGAACAGGGTTAAATTGAGTAGCGATCGCGCTCTCTAATTCTTCTTCAGTCAGCAAACCTAACTCAACAAATACCTGAAGTTCTTGACGAGAAATATTCCATTCCTGCTCTCGTCCTCGCAAAATTCCCCGCTCTAATAAGGCAACTCGCCACCCTTTTTGAACCAGCGCCGCTCCGATCAAAATTCCTAATGTGCCGCCGCAGATAATGACATCATAATCAAGCGTTTCTAACCAAACACCACTTTCTTGAACCACCTGGGAAACAGCTAATCGATCTTCTCGAAGAGAACGCCACGATTCATCGGTGCGCCTCAATCCACTCAAGACATCGCCTGCAAGTTGCGAGAGAATTTGTTCGGTAAGAGTCATGGAAATTTAGTGACAGCCTTTTTCAAAAGTCTACCGTGACGCACGACTAAAGCAGGCCGCCGCATTTTGCCCCCCAAACCCAAAACTAAAATTTAAGACATTCTCAATCGAGGACGACCCTTTGTGATTAGCTTGAACGTGATTGACTTGAAGAGACCGCGCCTCTGTCACAAAGTCCAACTCAAATTCAGGCGATCTCAACCCCACACAGGGCGGCAATCTCTGCTCCCGCAGGGCCATCAAACAAAACGCAGCCCCCAAAGCGCCAGACGCTCCCAAAGTGTGACCCGTTGCTCCCTTAGTTGAACTGACCGGAACCCCTTGTGGAAAGAGAGTTTGGATCAAATGAGCTTCAGTGCGATCGTTAATTTGCGTCGAAGTTCCGTGAGCATGAATGTAATTAACTTGCTCAGGGTTCAAGCCACTTCTCTCTAAACAGTGCTGAATGGTGGCGATCGCGGTTCGTCTATCAAGGGCTGGCGCACTGACATGAAACCCATCTGCCGTCAGCCCAAATCCTCGAATTTGACCATAAACGCTGGCTCCTCGACAGCTTGCCAACTCCGCAGTTTCTAATACCAAAACGGCTCCCCCTTCACCAAGAACTAAGCCCTCCCGATCGCCATCAAAGGGATAGCAACCCGTTTGTGCTAATGCCCCCATGCGATCGAACCCAATCAGCGTCAAGGGCGTAATCGCAGCCTCCACCGCTCCCACAATCACTCGGTCACACTGCCCGGATTGAATCAGCTCATAGCCTTGAGCGATCGCCCAAATTCCAGTTGCACAGGCGGCCATCGGTGAAAAAACAGGAGCATGAGTTTTGAGCAGTCGAGCCGCCGCGATCGCAGCAGAATTAGGCAACGTTTCTAGCCAATTTTCTAGCAGCGTTGGGTTGGAGTGAGTCGTCAATTTTTCCCAAGCGGATTGATTGCCCCGACTCGACCCGATCACCACGCCACAATCTGCCAACGGCAAAGAAAGTCCAGCGTCTTGCAGCGCATCCCAGACGATTTGCTCAGTCAAGTCCACCAACCCAGCAGGATATTTGTCAATCAGTGCTAGAGGTTTTGGCGGCAGTTGTGGAAAGGGTTGATAAAGTTGAATACTCGATCGCCCTTTCAATAAACCACTCCAACTAGCTTCAAGATTTCCTAACGCTGAGACAAGTCCGATCCCAGTCACCACAACATCCATGTCTGAAGCTAACTTGTGAATGTAGTCAGTCTGATACGAATTCTCTAATTTGCTGGACAAAAGCGGCAAAGACGGTAGATCTCAGACTAAACTCGCTACAACAGAATCCCCAACTTCTTTGAGAAATCGGGGATCTACTTACAGAGCCTCGCAAGTTTAGGACAGTCTGCCTTGATGCAAACCTGAAGCCGCTATGAGATTCCTAACCCTTCTTGAGCTTGTCTAATCCCTGGGTGACTTTGGCAGACTCAATGCGATCGCCCTGTTGAATCTTATCCACCACTTCCATTCCCTGCGTCACATAGCCAAAGACTGCATAGCTGCCATCCAAAAATTGCAGATCAGACAGGGCAAAGTAAAACTGAGAAGACGCTGAATCGGGAAACGCTGATCGTGCCATTGCCACCGCGCCACGAGTGTGTTTGAGCTTGGGTGCGCCAGAATCGAGAATCTTGCTGTAGACGATCGCATCACTTGTCTTCTCAGGCTTGATTTCTAAGGGAATATTACGAGCCTGTCCCGTTGCTGGATCAGTAAACCCGCCCGTCCCTAACTGCTCTAAAGGAAAATTAGGATTTTTGCCTTGGGGATCGCCACCCTGCACCACAAATGGCTGAGGTTCTCGCACGACTCGATGGAAGACTAAACCATCGTAAACCTTGCGATCGACCAGATCCACAAAATTGCCAGCCGTGACAGGGGCATCAGTCCCATCGACCTCGATTGTAATGGGCGACCCTTTCACCGTCATTACGACTGTCGCCTTCCCGTCTAGCCTGGGCACGCCTGCCGCTTGCGAAGTTGCCTGAACGCTTGGGATCGGAGAAGCTGCCGAAGGGGAAGCAGTTGGCGGGGCGGTCGGAGCCGAAGAATTTGCTTGTGAGCCGCATCCAGCGATCGCGAAGATGGCAACCGCCAACGTGGATAATAGCCAATTTCGGATTTTTGTCTGCATTTTTAGTTACCCTTCCAACAAAGTCACCTCAACATACTAAGCAAAAAGGCCCAGTTGCAACCAGGAATTAGCCCAGATCATTGTAAAAGTAAGTTTGAGGGTTAGGCATGTAGAGCTACAGTCCTTCTAGCGGCACACCCAAAAATCGAGCCAGTTCCGCCGCCTGATTTTCTAATTCTGAGAGGGGCAGAGGTTCACCTACTCGCGTCAATGGGATATCACGCATTCCTTTAACCCGCAAATAAAGCGATCGCTTGGGGCTGATCCCTTCTCTCAGAGTGGCTTTTACAGCCTGCACATCCGATGCCTTAAAGTTCAACTCAATTTCGCGATTCTTCCCCGGAAATCCCCAGCGAAAGATCTTTACATCACCCGTCTGCTTGTTGAATTCGTTGTAGCCGCCTCCCAGATTCCAAATCACGGACAGCCACAGGTAAATTGCCAGTAGCGTGCCAGCCGCTCCATACAAGCCCATCGCCAAACCCTGCGGCACAAAGATCAGCGTCGTTGGGTCGGCAAAGGGCAGAAGGTTAATTTTTAAATAGCTAGAAATTCCTGCTAGGAGAAATCCGGTCGCACCGAGCGAAATAACCGTCGCCCACCAGTAATTGCTAAATCGTCGAGAACCCAAAATCTCTTTGCGTAAAATCAGGTTAGTAGGAGTTGTCTGTGCAGTCATAGGACATTCATTACCTGAAGAAGAGATGACAAAATCAGAGTTGCAGCCGTTGACTGATAAGCTTTACAACAGATCGAGATGCAAAGCTGAGAAACAGTGGTCTAAAAAGTTGGCAATTCTAGAGCAACCTCTAAACCAGTATATTACGCTCCACATTCACCTCGGCAAAAGAATCGCGATCGACAGCACATGTTAAATCGTTAAGAGAAACAAAGCTTTATGACAATTAACCCTGAGCAAAAATACTCAAATAGTCATTTCGTCTCAGGAAGGCATGAATTTTCTTGAACTGCTGAAACCATTGGTATTTCTGATGTTTTCAGAAAATTTGATAAAAAGTTTGCTGAGATTTGACGTTTCGCTTTGTAAAATTTCTGATTTCTCTTATTATATGTAGACATATAAACGCGTTCACTCTAGAAAACTCGCATTTTAGTAAAGACTACGAGGGTTTAATTCATGACCATTGCAGTTGGACGCGCGCAACAACCGAGCAGAGGCATTTTTGATGCCCTGGACGACTGGTTGAAGCGCGACCGCTTCGTCTTCATCGGCTGGTCTGGTCTTCTGTTGTTCCCCTGCGCCTTCATGGCGGTTGGGGGCTGGATGACCGGCACCACCTTCGTCACCTCCTGGTACACCCACGGACTCGCGTCCTCGTACCTCGAAGGCTGCAACTTTCTGACCGTTGCCGTCTCAACCCCTGCTGACAGCTTGGGACACTCCCTACTGCTTTTGTGGGGACCCGAAGCTCAAGGTGACCTGACCCGCTGGTTCCAAATCGGCGGACTGTGGTCATTCGTGGCGCTGCACGGAGCCTTCGGACTGATTGGCTTCTGCTTGCGTCAGCTAGAGATTGCCCGACTGGTGGGCATCCGACCCTACAACGCGATCGCCTTCACAGGACCGATCGCCGTGTTTGTGTCGGTGTTTTTGATGTACCCGTTGGGGCAATCGAGTTGGTTCTTCGCCCCCAGCTTTGGGGTAGCGGGCATCTTCCGCTTTATTCTGTTCATCCAGGGCTTCCACAACTTCACGTTGAATCCGTTCCACATGATGGGCGTGGCGGGCATCCTGGGTGGTGCGTTGCTCTGTGCGATTCACGGCGCAACCGTGGAGAACACGCTGTTTGAAGATGGCGAAAACGCCAACACCTTCCGGGCGTTCAACCCGACGCAGAGTGAAGAAACCTACTCAATGGTGACGGCAAACCGCTTCTGGTCACAGATCTTTGGGATTGCCTTCTCCAACAAACGCTGGTTGCACTTCTTCATGCTGTTTGTGCCCGTGACGGGGTTGTGGATGGCCTCGGTGGGCATCATCGGTCTGGCGTTGAACTTGCGGGCGTATGATTTCGTCTCGCAGGAGCTACGGGCGGCTGAAGACCCAGAGTTTGAGACGTTCTACACCAAGAACATTCTGCTGAATGAGGGCATCCGCGCTTGGATGGCCACTCAAGATCAGCCTCACGAAAAATTTGTATTCCCCGAAGAGGTTCTGCCCCGTGGTAACGCTCTCTAATAATTCAATCATTGCGGGTAATCGCGACCAGGAATCTTCAGGATTTGCCTGGTGGTCTGGAAATGCCCGCCTCATCAATCTCTCTGGTAAGTTGCTGGGTGCTCACGTTGCCCACGCTGGTCTGATCGTTTTCTGGGCTGGAGCAATGACTTTGTTTGAAGTCGCTCACTTCATCCCCGAAAAGCCGATGTACGAGCAAGGTCTGATTCTTCTGCCTCACTTGGCTTCTCAAGGTTGGGGCGTGGGCCCTGGCGGCGAAGTCATTGACATCTTTCCTTACTTTGTGGTCGGTGTTCTGCACCTGATCTCTTCTGCGGTTCTTGGGTTTGGTGGTATTTACCACGCAGTTCGCGGCCCTGAAACTTTGGAGGAATACTCCAGTTTCTTCGGCTACGACTGGAAAGACAAAAACCAAATGACCAACATCATTGGCTACCACCTGATCCTTTTGGGCGTGGGTGCGCTGTTGTTGGTTGCTAAGGCGATGGCTTTTGGTGGTCTGTATGACACCTGGGCACCCGGTGGTGGTGACGTTCGTGTGGTCACGAATCCGACTCTCAACCCTGCAATCATCTTCGGCTACTTGCTGAAGTCTCCCTTTGGTGGCGACGGCTGGATCGTCAGCGTTGACAACCTGGAAGATATTGTCGGCGGTCACATTTGGGTTGGACTCATCTGCATCGCAGGTGGACTGTGGCACATCTTCACCAAGCCTTTTGGTTGGGCGCGTCGCGCCTTTGTCTGGTCAGGTGAGGCTTATCTCTCCTACAGTATCGGTGCGTTGTCTTTGATGAGCTTTATTGCTTCGACGTTTGTTTGGTTCAACAACACGGCTTATCCGAGTGAATTCTACGGCCCTACCGGCCCTGAAGCGTCTCAGGCTCAAGCCATGACCTTCTTGATTCGTGACCAAAGACTGGGTGCGAACGTGGGTTCTGCTCAAGGCCCGACAGGTTTGGGTAAATACCTGATGCGTTCTCCGACAGGCGAAATCATTTTTGGTGGAGAAACGATGCGCTTCTGGGATTTCCGTGGCCCCTGGTTGGAGCCTCTGCGTGGGCCGAATGGACTTGATTTGAACAAGATCAAGAATGACATTCAACCCTGGCAGACTCGCCGTGCGGCTGAGTACATGACTCACGCTCCTCTGGGTTCAATTAACTCTGTTGGAGGTGTGGCGACAGAAATTAACTCCTTTAACTATGTGTCTCCTCGCGCCTGGCTGGCAGCCTTCCACTTTGTGATGGGCTTCTTCTTCCTGGTTGGACACCTTTGGCACGCAGGTCGCGCTCGGGCAGCGGCCGCTGGCTTTGAGAAAGGAATCGATCGCGAGTCGGAACCCGTACTCGCAATGCCTAACCTCGACTAATTGAGTCAGGTATTGAATAAAACTAGGGCCTCTGCACTTGATCGCAGAGGCCTTTTTCTATGGCATTCAATCTTCTGGTATCAAGCCTTCTCGCTCAATTTTGGATCTGACTCTGATAGAGAGTTGCGTTCGGCTCTAGAGAAGTCTTTGAGTATCGTGCTTACTCGTCGCTTGGATTCGGCGATCGCTTCTTTGCAGCTTCGATTTCGTCCAGACGTTCCTCAATTAGCTGCCGCAATTTCTGGGCCATTGATAGCTTTTTCCACAGATGGTTTTCTGCGTAAGCGTTTACAAGACGCTCTCGAAGTCCTTCAATATCTACGCTCTGTCGATCTGGCACAAATTTACTCTGTCTTTCTACGGGGCTATTCATAGATTAACTTCCTGTAGGCAGTACGCTTTAATGCGTTTCATACATTATGCAGCGTTGCATTACTTTTTGCTGCTAGTTGCAGCGTTTTAGGTAGAGTGATACAGTAACGCTCAAGAAGTTTTTAGAGTGAATCATGAATCAACCAACTTTCAGGGACGTGTATCGCCTCTATCTGATCGTGGCTGACTTTCCCGGAGAATTACCCAGGGTGATTGGGCGCACCTGCCACAAAATCGATGCAGATGACCATGTGCGATTTCTCAAGCGAAAGGCAGCGCAGGGCAACTTTTATGTGGCATTTGACCCGGAGCCGCAAAAATTGAATCGAGATCCGGTTTCGTGCTGAAGCGATCGCGATTAGAAATCAAACGATCAGGCTTGAAGCGCGATCGTTCCACCTCAAAACTCGGAACTTGTAGCTCAGAACTCGGAACTTGTAGCTCAGAACTTGGAACTTGTAGTTCAGAACTCGACCACTCGACCTCAGAACTCGAAACTTCCACTTCAAAACTCGGAACTTCCACTTCAGAACTCGATCACTCGACCTCAGAACTCGGAATTTGCACCTCAAAACTAGAACCGGGATGTTCTGAACTCGAAAATTGCAGTAAAGAGTTCTCTTTTTCGTATTTTTTGTGCTATCGCTGTATCAAACCCTGATGAGTTCGCCCAAATTCATCCCTCATCCCTCCTCCCTTCCCATGAAAGCCAGCGAAGTCCTTAGACGCTATGCCGCCGGAGAGCGAGATTTTCGCTGTGCCAGGTTGCGCGGGCAGTCGTTTAGAGGACAAAACCTCTCTGGTGCCGACTTTAGCGAGGCAGACATTCGAGGAACGGACTTCAGCAACGCCATTTTGAAAAAAGCAAGTTTCGTCGGAGCAAACGCAGGGCTACCCACTAACTGGAAGCTTGGATTTGCCATCCTCTTTTGTTTAGGGTTAATCATCAGTTTTGTGGTTGCATTCTCTTTTATTCATGGTGGATGGTTCCTTTGGCGATCGAACCTTGAACTCAACTGGCTTGCCATTGCTATCTTTGCCCTCGTCTCCGCTGTCATTGCTTATCAGGGTTTAGAAGCGGGGTTTGTGGTGATTGCGATCGTGATGGCGATCTCCCTACTGCTCATGGGGCTTTCAGCACTGACAGGCGGTGAAATCATCCCTTTTACAATTGTGATCGTCTTGCCAGTTGTGTTGTCTCTGGGGGGTTCTGATTTGGTGGCTGGTTCGATAGTCGTGGCAACCATTGAGCTAGGGGCAGCCATTGGCTTGCTTGTTGCACCCCTCTACGGAGCGACCATGCTGGCTGGGGCATTAGCCGGGAAACAGTTTGGCAGTACACCCGATGTTGTAGAAGTTCCTCTTGACGTGATCGTGCCCTTATTTGCGGCCTGGGCGATTGCCCAAACCCTCCTAGGGGGTTACATGGGATGGCACACCCTCAAGGGGAATGACAAGTTTGCTTTGATTTGGAAAACCTCACTCGTCCTCTCGACGATCGGCGGGACTTCCTTTCGCGGTGCAGATCTGACCGCCGCAAACTTTACCAGAGCGATACTCAAAAACACGAATTTTACGAATACCTGGGAAAAAGACGCTCACGGCAAGAAGCATCGAGAACGCAAAACTATTTTGGACTGGGTGTGCTGGCAAGATGCCAAACAACTCGATCGCGCCAGAGTTGGCAATTCCATTCTGACAAACCCGGCTGTGCGCGACTTGCTCATCACTCGCAACGGCTACCAGAAATCATACATTGATGCCAACCTGCGAGCCGCAAACCTGGATGGGGTCAACTTAGAACAAGCAAACCTGACTTGGGCAGATTTGACCTGCGCCACCCTACACTATGTCAACCTGAGGAACGCCAATCTGACTGAAAGCCTTGTTCTCAATGCCGACTTCAGGGGGGCGACCCTCACCGGAGCTTGTCTAGAAGCCTGGAACATCGACAGTCATGCCAACTTAGAGCAGGTAGATTGTCAACATGTGTATTTGTTGCGAAACGAGCAAGAACGCCGCCCCAGTAGCGGCAACTTTGCCCCCGGTGAATTCACCAAACTCTTTCAAGAAGTCCTGAACACCGTCGATCTGATTTTCCGCAACGGCATCGACTGGAAAGCCTTTGTCGTTGCTTTTAAGCAAGTGCAGGTCGAAAACGAAGAGACCCCGCTAGAAATCCAGAGCATTGAGAATAAAGGCGATGGCGTTGTGGTGGTGCGAGTCAGCGTCCCGCACAATGCCAATAAGCCAAAAATTCACAGTGAGTTTAACCAGCAATATGAACTTGCTCTCAAAGCGATCGAAGCCCGCTATCAAGCAGAACTGCAAGCCAAAGACAGCGACATTACCTACTACCGTCAGCAAAATACAGATATGTTAGGAGCCATTCGCTCACTGGCAAATCGACCAATCAGCATCATTAACGAGAACAAGCTTATGAGCAATAGCAGCGACCAAAGCCGCAACCTCAACGTCGGCGGCAACCTCAACGCCACAGGTTCCTCCTTCAACCTCGGTGAAATCAGCGGCAACCTCACCAACACCCTCAACCAGCTATCCGCCCACCCCCAAGCCGCCGAACTCGCAGACTTGCTCAAGCAGTTACAGCGCGCGATCGAATCCGACCCTGACCTCACGCCCCCCGACAAAACCGAAGCCCTAGAGCAAATCGGCACTCTGGCAAAAGCCGGAGAAAACCCCCAAGACAGCACTCTCAAGAAACTCGCCGCCACTTCGGTCAAAATTTTGAAAGGAACAGTCGCCGCCCTTCCTAGCACCGCCACGATCGTCGAAGCCTGTAGTAAGCTGTTACCGCTGATCAGCAAAGCGTTAGGACTGGGCTGAGTGCCGCGATCAACGAATGGAACCGCAACTCAGAGACATTCAGCTATACACAACAGCCAGCGGCAAAGTGCCCTTCACACAATGGCTAGAAGCGCTGCGAGACATCAAAACTCAAACTATTATTAACAAAAGACTCGATCGCGTGCGTTTGGGCAATTTGGGCGATCATCGCTCTGTCGGCTCCGGTGTCTACGAGTTGCGGATTGACTACGGCTCAGGGTATCGCATCTACTTCAATCAGATTGAAACCACGATCGTCTTGTTACTCTGCGGTGGCGACAAAAGCACCCAAAACAGTGACATTCTCAAGGCAAAAGAATACTGGGAAGATTATGAACAACGTCAAAGCGCCCGTGAGTCATAGCTATCAGGACTATTTGATCTCGCGCCTGAGCGATCGCACCTACGCAGCGACCTATCTAGAGACACATCTTGAAGAAGCCACCGCTGAACCTGACGTACTGCATCTAGCGCTGCTAAATGTATCTGAGGCGCTGAGTCGATCACACCCATTGCTGCAAGCAGCCGACCATCAACAAAAGCTCGACGATTTACTCAGTCAACCGGGAAGTCAAGCCATCCAAAGTTTAGCGGACTGGTTAAATCAACTAGGACTGAAGCTAACGGTTGTCGCTCAACCGCCCACTTCTAACCTTAGTGAGATGGGCAGCACCCATTCGATCAATCCCCCGCATTCCACCTTTTGCCATGCCGAACTCGCAGACTTGCTCAAGCAGTTGCAGAGCGCGATCGAGTCTGACCCTGACCTCCCCAACAAAGGCAAAGCAACCGCCCTCGAACAAGTCAAAACTCTGGCAGAAGTGGCACAAAATCCTGATCAGACTGAGAAGAAAAGCCTGGGCACTCAGGCCGTTACGTTTCTCAAAAACGCAGCTTCGTTTCTCCCCGACACCGCCAAACTTGCAGAAGCTTGTACAAAACTACTGCCTCTGATCAGCAAAGCTCTAGGATTGGAATGAGTCATTGGGGAACTTCTGCGATCGAGTCCGGGGTGCTTGAGCCGTCACTCAATCTGTAACCTCTTCACCGACCTGTAACCTCTTCACCGACAATGAGGTTTGCTCCTACAGTCAAAAACCTACAGTCAAAAACCTATGGAAGTGATTCCCGCGATCGACCTGCTCAACGGTAAATGTGTTCGACTGTATCAGGGCGACTACAACCAATCAGAAGTGTTCAATGACGACCCGGTTGCGGTAGCGCAGCAGTGGGCTGAGGAGGGGGCAACTCGGCTGCATTTGGTGGATCTAGATGGAGCCAAGGTAGGAAACCCGGTGAATTTGGAAGCGATCGCCGCGATCGTTCAAGCCGTAACGGTGCCTGTCGAAGTTGGGGGCGGACTGCGCGATCGCTCCAGCGTTGCGGCTTTACTGGCGACGGGTGTCCGGTGGGCAATTTTAGGCACCGTTGCCGTCGAGAATCCTAAGCTTGTCGCTGAACTGTGTGGTGAATTTCCGGGGCAAATCATCGTCGGCATCGATGCCCGAAATGGAAAAGTAGCGACCAAAGGCTGGCTAGAAACTTCAGAAGTGTTGGCGACTGAGTTGGCAGAACGAATGGCCCAGTTGGGAGCCGCCGCCATTATCTACACCGACATTCATCGAGACGGAACTCTACAAGGGCCCAATCTGGCGGCGCTTCGAGAATTGGCTGCGGTAGTCGCGATTCCTGTCATTGCGTCGGGGGGAGTTAGCTCGGTAACGGATTTGCTGAGTTTGTTGGCGTTAGAACCGCAAGGGGTGACCGGAGCGATCGTCGGGCGCGCCATTTATACCGGAGACGTGTCCCTCAAGGAGGCGATTCGAGCAGTAGGACAGGGCCGCTGGCAGGACATTCCACCTGACTTTGGCTCATCTGCGATCGGCTAACCTGCCTGTAGAGTGAACAGTTTGATATTGAGCTTACAGAAATTTAGCCAAACGCTATATCTGCTGCTATCTTAGGGTGAAAGCAATTGAATAAGAGCAAGTCATCGTCACATGGGAATAACTTATCGGCGGGTTCTGCTGAAGATCAGTGGTGAAGCTCTGATGGGCGACCTGTCCTACGGGATTGACCCTGCTGTTGTCACGGGTATCGCCCAAGAGGTGTCAGAAATCGTGGCCAATGGGGTACAGGTGGCGATCGTGGTGGGCGGCGGCAATATTTTTCGAGGGGTCAAAGGGGCTGCGGCAGGCATGGATCGGGCCACCGCTGACTATATTGGCATGATCGCCACGGTGATGAATGCAATGACCCTGCAAGACGCGCTAGAACAATTGGGAGTACAGACACGAGTGCAGACTGCGATCGCCATGCAAGAAGTCGCAGAACCTTACATTCGTCGTCGGGCGATGCGTCATCTTGAGAAAGGTCGGGTAGTTGTGTTTGGGGCGGGGTCAGGCAATCCGTTCTTTACGACCGATACGACTGCTGCTCTGAGAGCCGCCGAAATCAATGCAGAAGTACTGTTTAAGGGGACGAAAGTAGACGGCGTGTATGACGCAGATCCGACTCACAATCCTGACGCAAAACGCTTTCAAAGTCTGACTTATTCTCACGTTTTGACCCATGATTTGAAAGTGATGGACAGTACCGCCATCTCATTGTGTAAAGATAACAATATCCCCATCGTTGTTTTTGACATGTCAGTTCCCGGAAACGTCAAACGGGCAGTGATGGGAGAACCTATCGGAACGATTGTCGGAGGTTTTTGTGAAGTTTGCTGAAGTCGAAGACCATATGAAGAAGGCGATCGAAGCCGTTCAGCGGTCTTTTAATACAATTCGTACAGGTCGAGCTAGCACCAGTCTGCTGGACAAAATTTCGGTGGAATATTACGGGGTGCCTTCATCTCTCAAGTCTTTAGCCAATGTCAGTACGCCTGATTCGAGTACGATCCAGATTCAACCCTACGATCGCTCCAGTCTGTCGATTATTGAGAAAGCGATTTCGATGTCTGATTTGGGGTTGATGCCCAACAATGATGGCTCGGTGATTCGGCTAAATATTCCGCCGCTGACGAGCGATCGCCGCAGAGAGTTGGTCAAGCTGGCCGCCAAATACGCCGAAGAGGGCAAAGTCTCGATCCGCAACATTCGCCGCGATGGAATTGATACGGTGAAAAAACAGGAAAAAGACAAAGAGATTTCTGAAGACGAAGCCAGAGATTTGCAGGACAACATTCAAAAGCTAACCGACAAATACATTGCTGAAACTGAGAAAGTTTTAGCCCAAAAAGAAAAGGACATTACAACCGTTTAGCTATTTGCAAAAGCGCAAATTAAGTATAGGGATGCAGTAATGCTGTATCTCTTTTTTGTGTAAGCCTTTACGATTTTTGGCGTTGCTGATTGGAGGGATGAATCTGTGAGAAGTGTCCATCTTTTCGCCCCCTAAATCCCCCACTCTGGGGGACTTTGAACCTTGGGTTCCCCTTCGCATTGGAGGCGATTCATCCCCTGATTCAGCAACGCCCGATTTTTTAAGCTAAAAGTACTGAATTCTATTTTCTTCCCTGAACGGCTCTCCTGATGTTCTGGTCATAAGCTAACCTGATTGGTCAAGAAACCTATGCCCCGTAGAGCTTGTAGCTCAATCTTTTGAGGAAGCTAAAAGCAACCCCCCTCTTTTGCACCACAAGTCCAGGAGAGCCACAAACACCAGGCTAAAAACGAACCGTTTGAGCAGAAGAAATCGAGCTACCTAAAAATTTTCTACGAGCCTGCAATCATGCCAGCCAGTAAGACGAAGCCCACTAATACATCCAGTCTGAGCGCGTGAAGCGTGTTGGGGAGTTTGCCCTGAGAAAGTTTGTAGTACTGGTACGCCCAGCCGATCGCCGCCACTCCTACTGTTACCCAAAACGCCCAGCCAAGCTGCATCACCATTCCTAACTTTGCCAGAAGCACGATCGTAGCCGTGTAGAAAGCGCCGATCGCCTGGGGAGCATACTTGCCAAAAAACAGCGCACTTGAATTCACGCCAATTCGCTGGTCGTCTTCGCGATCGGGCAGGGCATAAACCGTATCAAAAGCCAGCGTCCACAAAACCGTTGCGCCCCAAAGCAGCCAGGTTTCTTGACCCAGACAAGGGGTTGCGGCCGGAATGGCAGAACAACTCACCGCACTCCAACTGATCAAAACCGCAAACCCCCAGGCGATCGACAACACCAACTGAGGCACCGGAAAGACTCGTTTTGCGCCTGGATACAGCAAGATGACCGGAACGGCCACCACACAAAGCCAAAAAGTCAGCCGATTTAGATAAGCCGTCAGTCCATAAGCGCACACCAGCCCGACCAGCATGACGACGACACCAACCTTGATCGAGAGCGATCGCGATGCAAGGGGACGATTACGAGTTCTCTGAACTTGGGGATCAATATTGCGATCCCACAAATCATTGGCGACACAGCCTGCCGCACTCGTGGCCAGCGTTCCTAAGACAATCACAGCCACCAAAATCCAGGGAGGCGTTCCTCTAGCAGATAGGAACACCGCCCAGAGCGCAGGAATCATCAAAATCAAACGTCCTTCTGGCTTGTCCCAGCGCAACAGTCGAAGAACCTTGAGCCAGATGGATTCGGGAGTTGTTAGCATAGAGAGTCTGAATTGAGCCTAATCAGCGTTCAAAAGCATCCAAACCTATTGTGCAACGAGCAGGGTAAAGAAAAACCGACTGCCTTCTCCGTGGGTGGATTCAAAACCGATTTGACCGCCCTGGTTTTCGATCAAAAGCTTACAGAGAGAAAGCCCCAACCCGGTGCCCGAAATGTTGGCACGATCGCGGTGTCGCACTCGATAAAATCGCTGAAACAACTGAGGTTGAGCCTCGGTCGGAATCCCTAACCCGCGATCGCGCACCCACACTTCCACCAATCCTTCTGAATGCAAACTTGCCCCAATCACAACAGCAGTCTGAGCAGGAGAATACTTAATGGCATTAGACACAAGATTGATCAACACTTGAGACACCTGCCAGCGATCGCCCCAAACCTCTGGCAAATCGGACTGAAACTCATAGGCGGCTGAATGATGAAATAGACCCATCACTTCTTGGGCCAGACTGCTAATTGAGAAGGCGATCGGCTGAGACACCAAACCCCCTGCTTCAAACCTTCTCAAGGCAACCAGGCTTTGCAGCATTTCTTGCAAATGTTCGACCTGTTGACGAATCAGATCTAAAAACTCCTGACACTGGTCATCATTCAAAGACGGCTCACCCAGCAAATGGACAGATCCTTGCAGCGAAGTCAGAGGGGTGGCGAGTTGGTGCAGCAATAAGTGGATAAACTCGGTCTGAGAATCCACCTGATCTTGCAGTTGTTGTTTTTCGTCAAGCAAGACTTCGAGCAGGTCGGACGTGTCCAGCAGAGGGGCAATCGGGCGATTTCCCTGAGACGGATTGTGGTTCTCACCAGGTAAAGGAACGTGAGACATCTCAGTTTAATCTCAGTTTGGGCGTTGAGTGCGAAAGAGATCATCTATGGCCGTTTAGGAAATGCCTTGGCACTTGACGAGCCTAGTTATTCAGATTATTTCATTATGTTACAAATCTAAAGTTTTTTAGCAAACTTGGACGGTAAGCATTTCTACCTGGAGAGATTTTGTCTGATGAATTGTTGTAAAAACGACCTGAGAAACTCTTAAGATCAACCTGACCCTCGATCTGCAACCTCTTCTAATCGTCCTCCGTCAAGATAGAAAGTAGACCGCAACCCGTTAACTGTCAGCTACGCATCTATCTTCTAACCCGTTAAAAATGCTACAAAGTTTCTGTTGTCGATCGTCCCATTCTGCCCCGCAAGCCGCTTCATCGCATGGTTAAATCAACCTATACTCCTCCCGAAACGTTGGTCAATATTCCTACGCTGCCCAGCGATCGAGACCGCATCCTAGCGGCAATAGATGTGGGGACAAATTCAATTCATATGGTTGTGGTTCGCATTCAGCCCCGGTTGCCCGCGTTCACAATCATTGCGCGAGAAAAGACGACAGTGCGATTGGGCGATCGCTGCAAGCAAACTGGACGACTCACCCCAGAAGCGATGACACGGGCAACGGACGTACTAAAACGCTGTCAAGAAATTGCCAAAAGCCTCAACGCCGAACAGACGATCGCTGTCGCCACTAGTGCAGTTCGAGAAGCCCCGAATGGACAGGAATTTTTGCAGCAAATCGAGGCAGATTTGGGGCTGTGGGTCAATCTGATTTCAGGGGTCGAAGAAGCTCGGAGAATCTATCTAGGTGTGCTTTCGGGGATGCAGTTTAATGACCAACCCCATGTGATCATTGACATTGGTGGTGGCTCAACTGAGTTGATTTTGGGTGACGGGCACGAACCGCGAACCCTCAGTAGCACTAAGATTGGAGCAGTCCGCCTGACTTCAGAACTGATCACCACCGATCCCATTAGCCCCACCGAGTTTCAGTATCTCCAGGCTTATATTCGCGGCATGTTAGAGCGCCCCGTCGAAGAGTTGCAGACTCAACTCAAACCAGGCGACACCCTGCGAATGATTGGTACGTCGGGCACGATCGAAACTCTGGTCAGTCTGAATGCTCGTGAAAAATTTGGCACGGTTCCCACGCCACTCAATGGCTGTCAAATCACTCAAAAAGACCTGCGTGAATGGGTCAATCGCCTCCGAAAGTTGAGCTATGCCGATCGCCTTTTAATTCCTGGACTCAACGATCGACGCGCTGAGATCATTCTGGCGGGGGCAATGATTTTGCTCGAAGCGATGACTTTGCTCAAGGTGGAGGCGTTAGAAATCTGTGAACGATCGCTGCGCGAAGGAGTCGTCGTTGACTGGATGCTGGCCCACGGCTTGATCGAAGATCGGCTTCGCTATCA
Organism: Phormidesmis sp. 146-33; assembly: GCF_052939515.1. Taxonomy (NCBI): domain Bacteria; kingdom Bacillati; phylum Cyanobacteriota; class Cyanophyceae; order Leptolyngbyales; family Leptolyngbyaceae; genus Phormidesmis; species Phormidesmis sp. 146-33. Next base: position 24,083 of record NZ_JBJPHU010000048.1, on the reverse strand, counting down.
AAGTTCTGTCCGTCAGCGTAGCGTTCTCAAAAATGCTCAAAAGTATCAGGTCAATCTAGAACACAGTCAGCGCGTCGCTCAATTTGCCCTCAACTTGTTTGACCAAACCCGTGGTCTGTTGCATTCCTGGGACACCGATGCACGAGAACTGCTGTGGGCGGCCGCGATTTTGCACAACTGCGGGCACCATGTCAGTCACGCCTCTCACCACAAGCATTCCTATTACCTAATTCGTCACGCAGAACTGCTGGGCTATACCGAGATCGAGATTGAAACGATCGCCAATCTAGCCCGCTATCACCGCAAAAGCAGCCCCAAAAAACGTCACGACAGCTACCGAAATCTCACTAGCAAAAAACATCGTCGCATTGTTGAACAATTGAGTCCACTACTGAGATTGTCCGTTGCCCTTGACCGCAGACAAATCGGGGCGATCGCTGACATTCAGTGTGACTATATTCCTGACCTACAAGAGATGCGGCTGCTGCTACAAGCGACTGAGCCTGGCGAAGATTGTGCTTTAGAACTGTGGAGTTTGGACTACAAAAAGAGCAGCTTTGAGTCAGAATTTGGAGTCAAGCTTGTCCCCATTCTGAGAACAATTTCAGCTAGAAACCCTTGAAACTAGGTGAATTCGATGAGGTAAATTTGATGAGATTGTTCGCTTCGGTTATCAATTCGAGTCACTTCCAAATCCCCTACGAGTGAGGGATTTAGGGGGGCTGCCCAGATTAATCATCGTAGCGAAAGATTTCACCGAATTCACGCTGTTTTACGTTACCCGCAAGGGGTCGCTTCACGTTACCTACAAAAAGTCGCGTTTTAGTTGCAGTAGAAAAGAATCAGAAATTGCTCTGAATTCAAGCTGTGAAGGGATTCAAGCGACTCCGTATTTTCTAGTAGGTAATCTTCATCATCTATTAGGTTTTCTTCACTGAATTTTTACAGAAATAGCGATAGGTTTGGGGGCAGGCAGCTTAATTTGCTTAAGTTTAGAGGAATCTAATTTCTTCACCTCAAAGTCGAATTTATGTAGGCATATTTCATCTGAGCTTCACGCTCCACTGAGTAAAAATACGGTATCTTCTCCTTAAAGGGTACAGATTTTCTACTAACTTCTCAGCTTGTTCTCCGTATTTTATCTATTAAGGATATTCACTGATAAACATACGGAGGCTTCTCAAAAAGCTTATCTGTCTTTAGTCTCGCCCCCGCTAAAGTGCTTAACCAGTAGGCTTTAAGTAACAAAGTAGACTTGACAACTACAGCGCCCAAGAATTACTCTGCCCGGTAATTTAATTTCTATAGATTGGTGCCTGAAATCACTTTCAGAGTAAATTTCCAGTTTCAAGAATGCGATCATGACCTTAGAAACTTCCATTCCTGCTCAAAGCGTAATTGGCTTTCCGGTGACTGCACTGCCGTTTGACCAGCAGATTTCAGTCATTCTCAAGTGGGCCAAAAGTCGAATCAGTAAAGTGGTCTGTGTCGCCAACGTTCACATGCTCACAGAAGCCTCCTGGGACCCTGCACTGGCCTCAGTTCTCTACAATGCAGATATTGTCACACCTGATGGGATGCCGCTCGTGTGGATGGTGCGACTGTTGGGCCGCTATTCGCAAGACCGAGTGGCAGGGATGGATATCATGATGTCGCTTTGCGATCTGGCTCCTTCTCAAAACATCAGCGTCTTTTTTCTTGGCTCCGAACCAGAAATTTTGGACAACATGCGGAGCCGCTTTGAGCGAGAGTTTCCTGACCTCACCATTGCAGGCATGGAGCCTTTACCGTTTCGTCCGCTGACCCCTGCTGAGGATGCGGCAGTCATTCAAAAAATTCATGAGAGCGGGGCAGGAATCGTCTTTGTGTCTCTGGGTTGCCCCAAGCAAGAATTTTGGATGGGACAGCACAAAAGCAGGATTCAGGCGGTGATGATCGGGGTCGGGGGCGTTTTTCCCATCTATGCAGGCATTCACAAACGGGCACCCTATTTCATTCGTGAATCAGGTCTGGAGTGGCTGTATCGTCTTGCTCAAGAACCTCGTCGGCTGTGGGGCCGCTACCGCAAAACGATCCCACCGTTTCTGTGGCTGGCGTGTAAGCAGCTTTTGAGTTCACAAGGGAAAATCCAGACTTCGAGCCGAGATTAAGCTTGAGATGGGCGAGGCTCGTAAATTAAATCGTTATCTATAGGATGTGTTGAGCTAACTCGATCGCGCCACCAGCCTGAAATCTTAAAATCGGTGCGTTTCGCATAGCTGTGCGTTAACGTCAGTTCGATGAATTCTTCGCTTTGCTTGCAGATTCCAAAACGCCCCCTAAATTCCCCACGAGTAGGGGACTTTAAGACCAGATCTCCGACCCAAAGATTTTCATCTGTAGGGGATTTGGGGGACAACATAGATCTGCAACCAAAGCGAAGAAATTCATCGAATTCACGTTGATCAAAAAGTGTTTACAGCCGATCGAGCGAGTTGGTATACCTGATCTAATTGACGCTCAATCCGCTTGATCGAGCCGTCCCCAGGCAGCAATCACGGTTTGAAGAGGCTGGGGTAGGTGAGTCTGAATGCTATCAGAATATTGAACCGTACCAGCGCGAGTCGAAAGTGTAACCGTGATAATGTCTGCGGAGCCTGGAGTAGCGGGATAGCTGAGGCGATCGTACGCCTTGATCGCTGCCATGACCTGTTGAAACTGACGCATCTGCTGAGAAGAAATCTGAGTGGTTTGCAGCAAAGAAGCTGTGCCATTGGGGTTGAGGCGACTGCGAATCAATCGACCGTCTTGAAGCAGAACAGTTTGTTGCGTTTGACCCGCGAAGCCGCCACTGGCGATCGCTCGAAAAATGACGCTTTGCGGTAATTTGGGCAGGTCATTCACCGGAATCTGAACAGGCTTCAGTAAAGTCTCCCTGGCGGATTGGTCAAGCTTCACCAACGAGCCTGAGAAATTGGTGCGATAGACCCAGCGCTGTCCGGTTGCTTCTACCACCACGAGCCAACCAGGAGCCAATGCCTGAGTACAAAAGACTCCCTTCTCTGCCAGTCCCAGACAGCCATCGCTCCAGGTTCTTTGTTCAGCTTGGGTGATCCGCAGCGCAGAGCGAGAATTTGATTGCGCCACCGCATTTCTCAACACCGCATCTTCTACCGACGCTGGAGGCGATTGATCCTGGATTCCCGCTACACGCAAAACTCGTCCTTCGCGATCGGTGTGATAAACCCAGGTTTGCTGGTTTCTAGCGACAACTACGCGCCACCCCTCAACTAGAGCTTGACCACACAGTTCATCTGGTCTTGCCAACTCCAGGCAGCTATTTCGCCAAGTGCGCTTTTCAGCGGTTCTGATCCGCAATTTTTTGAGTGGCACTCTGACCCGACGAGACAGATCGCGCCGCACCTGATCCGCGATAAACTTTGGCAGGGCTGAGGAGCGATTGCTTCGCTTGAGCAGGTTGATGGGATCAGCAGACACAGGCTGCACCATTGGCACACCCGTCACCAGAGACAAGACCGCCACTAAAACAATCACAGACAAAAATTTAGTCGATCGGTTAAGTTGCATCGCAAAGCAGGATAACAAGAACTGCACTCCCAGACGCAGAGGTGAGGATAGCAAGTTCCAGTGTGAGGTTGACGAGTGCAAAACTTAATTTTCGACGGTGGACATCTCCGGCAAAGTGGGTAGGTTGCGATCGCGCATAAATTGATTAAACGCTTTGGGCTGCACGATGTACCAGACAATTCCCATAACTAAAATTGCTGCGACCAGCGCTGATAAGCCTGACACGATTTGATAGAGCGCCGTAGGATGGTGAGAATCTGGACGGATGGCACGCAGACTTTCTGCTCTAGAAACTCTGGAAACAGCGCGGGACGGCGGTCGAGCAGGACGAGTTGGTTTGGTCGCGGTGGCCACACGAGTAGACGAAGGCATAATGCCAACTGTCACTGTTGTAGACCGCATGGCTTGCAAATGTTGAGCCACGATCGGCGGGCGACGACCGCTACGAGTCCAGATCAACAGTGCCGACAGCGGAATTCCACAGAGATTGGCGATGCTTAATCCTTGAATGCGCTGTAACAGCGGTTGATCATTACCAATCAGGGCCACAAGCCGACCAGGACTACTGCGTGACAGCCCATAAGCACATTCTGCAACCGTGAGCGCAAGTCGGGCCCGCCTGCTATAGATCTGTCCAGCAACGGGTTGGAGTGAGGAATGAGTCGCTCCAACGCCCGTCAATTGCCAATCGCTCTCACCAAAAAAACGCACAAATTCTCTAGCGGTCTGCTCCTGATTGCGATCGACCCCAACTCGCCCTAGCGCCTGGATCTCTTCGTAGACTGCCTGGGGTACAAAACACCGTCCAACTCGTGAAAACTCTTGCCACTCGCGGGTTTGACCAGCCAGTAGCGCCGTGAGATCAAACAGGAGAAAAATGGGAGGTAATTCAGACATGGTTTTAGGGAGGTGACTCAACGGGAACTCTAAAGTATGAAGTGTAATTTATCACTGACCGTTTACGCTTCACACTTGATAACTTAAATTTCAACAACCTCACCCACCAATTCCGAGTCGTCCTGCCAAACTGGGTGTCAGGGGTAAAAGAATCGTAACCATTAAAAAGAGAGCCAGCAAGCCTAACGCCGCCCGTGCGTCATCGGGTTCTAACAATTCATTCAGGCTGGGGCGTTCTAAATTGCGCTGCAAGACCAAAATCACGATCGCCCAATATAATGCTAGCGGATTCACCAAAGACGTGAGAGCTAACAGGATCACGGTCGCGATCGTCGTCCAGCCTGCAATTTTGCGTCCGTAGATCGCCTGGACAATTCTGCCACCATCAAGCTGACCCGCAGGCATGAGATTGATCGCCGTGACGAGCAGCCCAATCCACCCCACAATGACCAAGGGATGCACAGCAATGACGGTCTGCTGAAGCGCACTGCCCAAGACAACTCGTGCCAAAGTTCCTACTAAAATCGAACCCTCAAAAAACTGAGTCGGCACCTTAAACAAACTGCCCTCATGAGAAAGCAGCAAGCCACCGATCAGCAAAATTAACGAAACGATGCCACCAGCGGCTGGGCCAGCAAACGCGATATCAAACAACGCATTTCGGCTAGGCAGCAGAGACTCAAATCGAGTGATCGCCCCAAAGGAGCCAATTTGCCAGGTTGGAATAAACAAGGGAAAACTCAGGCGAACCTGATGCCGTCGTGCCAAAAACCAGTGACCCAACTCGTGAGCCGCCAAAATCGTGAGAATGCCACTGGCGATCGGCAACACTTCCCGGTATCGGCTCAAGTCGGTGTAAAAATCAAAGCCCAGTAGGAATCCAGACGTTTCTAAACAGGTTGCGATCGTTCCCGTCAACAAAACCCCTGCCAAAATCTTTTGGGTCAGCGTGGCAGGCTTGGGATCATTGGCGCTCGGTAAGATGACGACAACTGGCTTGCCATCCTGATTTTCGACCAGAAACAGCCGATAGCGATCGCCCAATTTGTCGTGCAGATTTTTGGAGAGGCGATCGTAGGTCGGTTCAATTTCACCTCGCAGATTACCTCTAAAAATCGCCCCATTCTGATAAGGGATCGTTTCAGTTGCAAAAAAAGTATCAATCCCAAAAATCCCTTGAATTGTCTTGAGATCCTCTAAGGGAATGGGCATCTCCTCGGGTTTTTCGAGGCTATCGGGTGAAGGCGTTGTCAGCGTCTGGGAGGGAGGCTCGATCGCCTGAGTTTCAAGATTGTCAGTTTCAACATTGGATAAAGTAGACGATCGCTTGGTCAAGCCTTCCTGACCTGCCGCCCGGAGCCGTCGTCCAATTAAAATATAAGAGCCAGTAGAAATCACAAATAACAACAAGACACCTGCCAAATTGAGGTAGATGCCCACCGAAAACAAACCAAAAAACAGCAGCCAGGGAGCCATCAGCACAGCCGACTGCAACCAAGCCAGAATGCCAATTTTGCCAAAGGGTCTGGCCCGATAATAGCCCCAACCCAAAATCCCTAAAGCCACTAGCACAGTTAGCGCAGTAATCATCTCCAAACCCCTGTAAGACAATGCTTACGCTCGATCAAGCAGAGAGCGCTTCTAAATCTACTCTATCGAAGTTGGGGGTCTGTGGAGCGATCGAATTTGGAGAGATAGACCTGATTGCAGATGATCCAACCTGGACAGACTGGGCGGACTCAAAGTTGTCTCTTAAAGTTGTACAGCAATCATGAGATTGAACCTTGAAATTTCAGTGTAAATTTAAGCAGGACGATAATTTTGTAGCCCTGGAATAATAACAATCCCAGCGTTTCCTCTTTTGTTTCCCCTTCAGCTTAACTCACCCTGACTTGCCAGAGTCCTATTCTCCGGAATTCAAAGAGTGAGGATGTTGTTGCCAGTGCAAAGCCTCCGCATCTAATCAGGGTCATGATTGATATTTTCATCTCCTATTCACGAAAGGATGAAGCGTTTGTTCGCCGACTGCACGACGCGATTAAAAAGAGTGGACGAAACGCTTGGGTCGATTGGCAAGACATTTTACCAACCGATGAATGGTGGAATGAGATTCAGCGCGGCATTGAGGCAGCAAACACTTTTGCATTTGTGCTGTCGCCTGACTCCATAGCCTCCAATGTCTGTCGAGAAGAAATCGATCATGCCCTTCAGCAACACAAGCGCCTGATCCCGATCGTCTACCGCGAAGGCTTTGAACTCGACAAAACCCTGCCAGCCCACCATGCGTTAGAACGCCACAACTGGCTGTTTTTTCGGGACAGCGACCCGTTTGAGCCAGCCTTTGAGAAACTGATCAAGGCAGTTGAAACCGACCTGGCTTATGTGAAAGAACATACGCGACTATTGGGACGATCGCTCGAATGGGCGCGCAAAAATCACGATGATAGCTGTCTGCTACGCGGCACTGAGTTAGCCGCCGCTAGAGGATGGTTGCTTGTCTCGCAAGACAAAGATCCGCCGCCGACTGCTGCTCAAAGAGAATATATTGTCACTAGCGGTCAAGTTGAAAGTGCGCGTCAAACCGCCGAAATTCAGCGCCAGCAGGCTCAAATTCGCAGACAAAAGATTTTTATGGGCACGCTGGTTGGCACGCTGGCGATCGCCGTTGGGTTAGGAGTGGTTGCCCTGCGGCAGTCTCGCATGGCCAAGATGGGCGAGGTCAAAGCGGTGATAGCTTCTTCGGATGCGCTGTCTGCCTCCGATCAGCGATTTGCCTCTCTCAAAGAGGCATTACGGGCAGGCAAACTGTTTCAGGACTTGTACCTGACTCAGCCAGAGCTTCGGGCAAAACTCAGCACCACACTCCAGCGATCGGTGTCTTCGGTGCAGGAGTTCAACAGTTTAGAAGGGCATCGTAACGGCATTCTCAATCTTGCTTTTAGCCCCGATGGTCAGACGATCGCATCGAGCGGCCGCGATGGCATGATCAAACTCTGGAAGCTGGACGGCACGCAAGCAAAAAGCTTTGATGCTCACACCACTTTTATCTGGGATATGAAGTTTAGCCCTGATGGTCAAACGATCGTGTCTGCCAGTCAAGACGGCATGGCGAAACTTCTAGACATCAACAGTGGTTTACAAAAAATACTTCCCGGACATACTGGTGCGATTTGGATGGTGAACTTCAGTTCCAATGGGGAGATGATTGCAACGGCGAGTGAAGATAAAACTACAAAACTTTGGCGAAAAGATGGAACGCTGATTGCAACGCTGAGTGGTCACACAAAAGGTCTTAACGATGTTGCGTTCAGTCCAGATAGCAAAACGATCGTCACCGCTGGGAAAGACGGAATGATCATGATCTGGAAAACTAATGGAACGCGAATCAAACCGATTAAAGCACACGAGAAAGCCGTGCAGCAAATTGCCTTTAGTCGCGATGGTAAGCTGTTTGTTTCTGCCAGCGAAGACAAGACTGCAAAACTTTGGAGGTCTGATGGCACCTTTCTAAAAACTCTGAAGGGGCATACGGCTATCGTGCGGCGCATGGTGTTTAGCCCTGATGGAAGCACGATCGCAACTGCCAGCGACGACACAACCGTGCGACTGTGGAAACGCAACGGAACACCGGTAAAAACGCTGACCGGACATCAACACGTCATTTACAGCGTCAGCTTTAGCCCCGATAGCCAACGGATTGTCACTGCTAGCAAAGATAAGACGGTCAAAGTGTGGACACGCACTGGACGGCTGCTCGAAACGCTCTCAGAGCATACCGATTGGGTGCGGCAGGCGATCTTCAGCCCCGATGGTCAAATCATTGCGTCTGCCAGCGAAGACAAAACCATTAAATTTTGGAAGCTTGATCGTCCCTTGCTGAAAGTGCTGAGACGGCATGAAGCAACGGTGCAAAAAGTGGAGTTTAGCCCAGATGGGCAACAACTCGTTTCTAGTGGAGATGATAACGTTCCAAGGGTGTGGAGCCGAGACGGTAAACTGCTGGCAGCGCTGAAAGGACACACAGACGCGATCGGCTCGGTGCATTTCAGTCCCAATGGGCAAATGATTGCGTCAACCAGTGCAGATAAAACGGCTCGGCTGTGGAGAAAAGACGGCAAGCCAGTCATATTTAAGGGCAAGCCAGTTATTCTCAAGGGGCATCAAGATACGGTTTGGGAGGCGATTTTTAGCCCCGACGGGCAACTGATTGCAACTGGCAGCGAAGATGGAACCGCCAAACTCTGGAAGCTGAACGGGACTCTTATTAAAAATCTGAGCAGCACTGAAACCAGTGTGAATGACTTGGAGTTTGGCTGTAGTGGGCAAGTTCTGGTGACGGTGGGCAAAGAAGGACTGGTAAGACTTTGGAACCGGAATGGAAGTCTGCTCAAAACGCTGAAGGGACACAGTGACAGCCTTTATCGGGTGCAGTTTAGTCCCGATGGGCAGCGGTTTGCTACGGCAGGGGTCGATCGCACGATACGCTTGTGGGATTGTCAGGGCAACACGATCGCCACAATGACGGGGCACACGGGCACGACTCGAAACCTGAGTTTTAGCCCTGATGGGCAGTTGCTCGCCTCGGCCAGTTTCGACAACACGGTCAAGCTTTGGAGGCTGGATGGGACGCTGCAAACCACTTTGAAAGGACACGATGCCCAAATTTCTGATGTCAGCTTTAGCCCAGATGGTCAAACAATCGCCTCTTCCAGCTATGACAACACCATTCGTCTCTGGAATCTGGATGGCACTTGGCTAAAAACCCTGCGAGGACACGGAAATGCAGTCATGGCGATCGCGTTTTCTCTAGACGGTAAACAACTCGCTTCTGGTAGTGAAGATCGATCGGTGGTTCTCTGGCAGTGGAATGCTGAATTAAATGAATTGATCGCGGATGGCTGCACCTGGCTGAAAGATTACCTGCACACCAATCCCAATTTGGATGAGAGCGATCGGGCGTTGTGCAAAGAGAGGAAGAGTTTTGAGCTTTCGTTGTCAAATCCCTTAGACGATTTCCTGAAATAAATTTACCCAAATGTTACCGATAGTTGATGGAAAAGCCCTCAGAGACGGTCTTCCCAATCTAAAATCCAAAATGGTATCAGATTTTGAACTTTAGACGGGAAGCCTTCTGAGTCTTTAGCCTCAAGTGCTTTAGCCCTTGGCAAATCTGTAGCGCTAACTCAAAGAGTTGGCCTTGAAAGGTAAAGCCACCCCTCTTTCAATCAAAACTCTATTTGGTCTTGAGTTTGACGATTTGAGATAGGACGCTGCGGTAGCCTTCTGCTTGACCTTGTTGGAGGTAGAGATCGCCTGCTTGTCTCAGATCAGTCAATGCTTCTTGACGATCGCCCAGGCTGGCAAGCAATACGCCGCGATGATAGTAAGCATCTGCACTAGTTGAATTGATCCGTAAGGTTTGGCTAAAGTCAGCGATCGCCCCGCGCGCATCTCCCAGATCCATTCTGGCTTTGCCGCGATTTTCGTACGCTCTGGCATCGGTGGTGTCGAGACTGACGGCTTGGGTGTAGTCAGCGATCGCCCCGGCTCGATCGCCCATTTCTGACTTGGTTTCGGCACGGCTGACGTAAGCGGCCGCGTAATCTGATTTGACCTGCAACGCCTGAGTGTAGTCAGCCAGTGCGCCCTGTTTGTCTCCGACAGAGGCCTTCAAATCACCGCGACTTTTTAACACTTCTACATTGTCGGGCTGGAGTTTGAGGGCTTGATTGTAGTCAGCGATCGCCCCCTGCACATCTTCTAGCGCAGCCCGTACCATTCCTCGTCTCAAAAAGGCATCGGTCTTGTCAGGATTGAGTTTCACCACTTCGCTAAAGTTAGCCTGAGCAGCTTCTAGATTCCCCAACTTAGAATGAGCCAGCCCTCGATTGTAGTAAGCAGAGGTGTAGGTCGGTTTGAGGCGGATGGCTTGATTAAAGTCAGCGATCGCCGCCTGGTCTTCTCCAATTTCATGATGCAGTGTGCCGCGACTTAAATAGGCTTCTGCGTAGTCGGGCTGAAGTTTGATCGCTTGATTTAAATCATTCATAGCAGCCTGACGATCGCCCTTCGAGAAGCGAACATAGCCCCGATTGAGTAAAGCAGGTGTGTAGCTCGGCTGAAGCTGTAAGGCTTGATTGAAGTCAGCGATCGCGCCCTCGGTGTCTCCAGACTGAGCACGAATGTGTCCCCGATTGACGTAAGCAGTCACCAGACTGGGATTTAGCTCTAGGGCTTTGTTGAGGTCAGCGATCGCACCCTCGGCATTACCCACTGCATAGAGAGTCGTTCCGCGTTGGGCATAGGCACCCGCATCAAAAGGACTGAGCCTGATCGCCTGATCAAAGTCTGCCATCGCTCCAGTTGAGTCACCCAGATTCGATCGGGCTGCCCCTCTTCCGACGTAAGCATTACTGAGATTGGGATTTAGCTCGATCGCTTTGTTGTAGTTCTCAACGGCTCCTCGATAGTTGGCGCTTCTAATTTGACCTTCTCCGGCTCCGTAAAATTTCTGAGCTTCTTGTTGGGTTTTAGACAGTTCAGACGCTTTGACGGGTTCTGTTGGGGTCGGTGCTTTGGCGGATTCTGTCTGGGCTGCCAGCGGCGCAACACTACTGAAAGTTGTAACCAAGCCAACCACAACGGCTTGGACAGCGTGACGTGAGGAAAAACGGATCAGGCTCATGGCTTTAAGTCAGGATGTCTTAGAAAGAACAAGGGTCTTTTTCTAGCTGACTGTTCCCAAAATTGAGGCCTGGATCACGTCTGGCTTTATGAAGTTTTTACCAAAGCTTAAGGAGTTTCCCGGAGGAGAGGTTTCTCTGCAAAAGCAATTGTGGCTGGCGGTTCAAACCGCGCCTAACAGAACGAAGTCGCCTTCGCAGACTAAAAGAATTTTTGAGGGGCGAAGGCGGGTTTTGATTGAATTCAGATTAAGTCGGCACCAGCTCACCCGGACGCAGCCTGGCCCATTTACCGTGTTCTGATTTAAAGCTGAGACACCCTACAACGTCCCATTCCATCTCGATGTAGTCGGAGCGATCGCGGATGTTGACATTGATCGTCGGCTCGGTCGCTTCAAAGTCGGGTGTCTCGGTGAGATGGGGCTGTTCGTGCTGGTGTTCGACCGCGTGATAGGTGGTGCAGCGGTCTACATAATGGCAATTGACACAGATACACATTGTTCTAATCTCTCTGCAACACAATAGAAGGGAGTGGGGCAAGAATGGAGATGATTTTCTGTTACTCTAGCTCAGGCGAACGAATTATTCACTGGCTTCTGGGTTGATTTATGTTGCGGTTAGCGGTTAGCAAAAGATGGAGGCGGCGCAGGTGGGCGATTTCTAGACCCCAGACGCTCCATACCTGAAAAATCAAGCGCCATACTAGAGAGGTGTGGTCGCTTTGATTGAGACGATCGTTTTAGAAACGCTGACTCGACTGTCTGTAGCTGCTTCAATTCACTGCCAGTCGCTTCTTTGTCACTTCGCCAGCTTTACCCCGTTTAGGATTAGTTTGAATTGAATCATCTGTGTTGGCAAAACGTTGTGGTTGCCTCTTCTGCCCTGTCTCCCGAAAGCTGGCCCTTTAGTCTAAAGTGGCTACCTGAATCTGCGTGTCTGGTTGGTGGAACGGTTCGGGATGCTCTTCTCAAGCGGCATTCTGACTATTTGGATTTGGATTTTGTGCTACCGATCGCGGCGGTCGAAACGGCCCAAGCGATCGCGCGTCACTATCGAGCCGGGTTCGTTTTGTTGGATGCAGAACGCCAGATTGCTCGTGTCGTGTTTGAGCAGGGAACGGCTGACTTTGCCCAGCAGGTCGGCCCGACGCTAGAAGCCGATTTGCGCCGACGTGACTTTACGGTGAATGCGATCGCCTACAATCCACATACCTCTCAATTACTCGATCCGCTGCAAGGTCATGCCGATCTACAACGGGGACTGCTTCGCATGGTCTCGTGTGAGAATTTGGCAGAAGATCCGTTGCGTCTGTTGCGGGCGTATCGTCAGGCAGCCCAGCTAGGATTTGCGCTCGAATCAGAAACTCAGTCCGCTATTCGCCAACTCGCGCCCAAACTAGGGAGAATTGCCGCCGAACGGGTGCAGTCAGAATTAAATTATTTGCTCAGTTCTCCGAAAGGAACAGACTGGTTGAGAGCCGCGTGGCAAGATGGTCTGCTACAAGATTGGTTTCCCAGTGCGACAGAGGTGAGTTTGACGCGATTGAGGGCGATCGACCAAACAGCGGTAGTCTTTCAAGAAACCTGGGCTGAGTTTGAGGCTGAGTTGTTTCAAAACATTCGTACTGCCGCTCGTAATGGTCAAGGCAAGCTCGAAAAGTCTTCTGGCTCGACCCGCAACTGGCTAACGATCGCCAAATTAGCTGCTTTACTGAGTCCTGATCCCCAGCAGGCAGAAGGGCAGTTGTGGCGATTAAAGTACAGTCGAGCCGAAATTCAGGCAGCAAGTACCGTTCTCAAAAATTTGCCCCGGTTTGAAAACAATGCTCAGACCGAGTGGAGTTTGGGAGAGCAATATTTCTTCTTCCGCGAAGTGGGTGCTACCTTTTCGGCACTGGCTATTTTGGCGATCGCTGCGGGCACTCCTTTAGAAACGATCGCGCCTCTGATTCACCGCTTTCTCAATGCCGAAGATCCGGTTGCTCACCCCAGTTCTCTTGTCACGGGGCAAGATTTGATGTTGGCGCTCGGTCTCGCAGCCGGGCCGCAAATCGGTCAACTACTGGCAGCGCTACAACTAGCACGAGCCGAAGGGAAGATTTTTAACGCTGAAGAGGCGATCGCCTGGGCTGCAAATTTGGCGCGGTCAACTGGATAGCTGTGCGGATTATGTTAGAGTGATCTTCTCACTCAATTCCTTTCGGGGCTAGATTCGTTTGGCTCTGGTTTGAATGCGATCATCTACAATTCTTCAACTGATGTCTCAAAAGGGGTAAACATGGCTAAACGCCGCAACCAAAAGAAAGAAAAAGCGCTCCGTAACCAGGCTTATGCTCGTAAGTTTCGCAAGCGCACTAACACAGGTCGCATGACGCGAGGCAGACGCTACGACAACAATCGCGATGAGTCAGAAGGCGATCAAGAAGGTGCAAGCAGAGGCAATGAGGGTGCTGCTGACGTATAGCGGCTGGCCTTAAAAGATTGTCAGGATCAAAGATTGTCAGACGGGCTGAGATTTTAACGGTTCATGCCTCTTCTGAATTGCAAACGATTAAATCTTGCCCAAGTCCCCGGATCTCAACAGGTCTGGGGATTTTTGATTGTAGATCTCAGTCCAAAAGGTAGAACTTCTGTGTAGACTGAAGCTAGTTTGATTACCAATAAGTGATGCCTTCTAAACAGCAATTGCTTGATGAGATTGAGCAGATCCCCGATTTTCTAGTCGAGGAAATTCTAGATTTTGTGCAATTCTTGAAATCGAAGCATCAACCGGATAGACAAGAGACCGCGTTGTTGAGCGAGTCCACCTTAGCAAAGGATTGGCTTAGACCAGAGGAGGACGAGGCGTGGCGGGATTGGTGAGAGGCGATGTGGTGATTGTACCGTTCCCGTTCTCAGATCTTACTGAGGCAAAAAGACGACCTGCGCTAGTGTCGGCGGTGCTAGCAGGGGATGATTTAATTTTGTGTCAGATTACGAGTCGTTTGGTGAGAGACGGTTCTGCGATCGCTCTAGAAAGCTCAGACTTTAGTTCTGGAAGTTTGAGGCAGTCAAGTAATATCAGACCCAATCGCTTGTTTACTGCCGATAGACAAATCATTCGCTCAATAGCCGGACAGTTGAAAACAGAGAAACTGAGTGAGGCGATCGATCAAGTGATTAAACTGTTGCAAGCTTGAATGTGGTTACATGGAGTCAATTCCACCACATGATTTAGCCTCATTCACTTCCTTGTTGTGTTTTTTGTCTCTATTTCGCACTCTACGGACTCGAAGAATAAATGATAAATCCCTCAGACGCTCGTAGATATCGTTACTTGCTAGCAAAAGTTCTTCAAAAGGATCGTCCTCACCTTTCTGCTTTGTAAATGCCCATTTACCTATCCGGCCAATACTATGAGCTTCAGCAGTACGGAAATTATCATCAATTCCTCTAACAATCCTTTCAATTTGGTTGATTGACTGTTCCCACTTCTTGTTCCACTCTTCTATTGACTCATTCTGTTCCTCCCCAGGGTCTATCTTCCACCCACGTGCGATTTTTTGGAATGCCTTGAGCCTACTTTTCGCCTTGAAAAAGTCTTGATATTTGTTTGGCCAATGTACTAAAACCGTAAGCCCCATAATTTTGTCCCACATTGCTCGAAAGCGAAGAGCAGCGTTGCTTGCAGCAATATACCGCCCCATCCGGAGTGAGAAAAAGCCTTCAATATCTCCTCCCGAATATTCACGGTTTGTTTCATCTCGAATGATTTTGAGATCACACTGAAGAGCTACATCTTGTAAACAAATATCGAAAAAGGCAGAAAAGAGTTGAGCAGGTTTTTCGTGTTCTTCTGAAATATTAAAGAACTCTTCAAGAGAGATAAAAGGCCATTTGTGAATGTGGTGTTCTAATCGGTATCTATTCAACAACTGATCGAATTCTTCAGCGTCAGAGCGTGTTGCGACTTTGAACTCAGTAGCTTTCATAAGGCTAAAAATCTAAAGTTAAGTGCAAAGTCATGAGACATAACAATACATTGTGCAGCATAGCTTTCTTATTACTCAAAATGGCTGACTTTTGGCTCTCCTAGATTTCGTGTGTTGCGAGATTTCTACACAGTTTGCAACTCTTTCTCCTGAAAGGGTTTCAGAGTTGCCCGTTAGAAATTCCTAATAGAAGCTTCCCCTTTTTCATATCAAGTCTAGGAGAGCCTGACTTTTCTACTTCATATTGCCTCCAGTTTTAGAAAACGTCTTCAAGTTACCCGCAAGAGATCGCTTGCCAAAACTCCTCAACCAACGAACTCTGGCAGATAACTTGAAGCGATCACTCCACTGCATTGTTAGACCTCATTGCGCCTCTAGCAACTCCTCAACAGTCAACTTAATATCACTTGCAATTTGTCGTAGCAGCCTGGGAGAAATATCGCGCCCTTTGTGAAATGGAACGGTAGTTGCTCGTCCATCCTCATGCCGAAACTGTTTGTGCGAACCTTTCTAACG
The DNA here is from genome assembly GCF_052939515.1 of Phormidesmis sp. 146-33. Classification (NCBI taxonomy): domain Bacteria; kingdom Bacillati; phylum Cyanobacteriota; class Cyanophyceae; order Leptolyngbyales; family Leptolyngbyaceae; genus Phormidesmis; species Phormidesmis sp. 146-33. The sequence continues at coordinate 8,450 of NZ_JBJPHU010000048.1, read as the reverse complement.
CACTTCCGCAAACCCAAGATTCTCCAGAATCCGCACAACTTCCTGGGGTTTGAGAACGGGAATGCTGCTCATTATTTATCCAGCCACAATCTGCTGAGTTCCAACAAACTCTGTGCCGATCGCGACTTGTTCATCTTCAAGCAGCATCTCAATCACTTCCTGCAAGTTTGCGTGTAACTCGTCCAAGGTCTCGCCTTGAGAATGCGCTCCAGGGAAGCCAGGAACATAGCCAACGTAGAGGCTTGTGTCTAGATCTCGCTCAACGATCGCAGTAAAAGTTTTCATACTACTTTCTAGATTTAGCGGTTTGATTCTAACCAAAAATTGAAACTACTAGGACGTTCCGAAGCAAAATGATACTGCGACTTGTGTTCAAAATTTGGGAAGCGACTTCTCAACAGTCGAGCATCCTTAGAATGGGTTTTTTCCTGCGACTATAAGTTTGCTCATCGCCCTGCTCTCAAAATTTGTTCAGCCGTCAGATTCAACGCTGGGAAAGTGGGAGAGACTATAGAATCGCTGCCTCGAAACTCCCTCGACTGATAAGCTTCATTTTTGAGCGTGAGGACTGTCACCACTGCTCTCTCTGGATCAACCTGCCAAAACTCAGGAATGCCTCGCGCTGCATACTCTCTTGGCTTCTCAACATAGTCGCGGTTGTAATTGTCGCTGCCTGGTGCTCCCGGTGAGACGACTTCTATCACCAAGGGCGGGGTGGGCATGTCGATCGTGACGGACGATCGTTTCGCTCCTTCTAGTGCAATTTGTCCTGTTTCACTCAGTACCATCAAATCGGGATAGCGACTGCTCACCATGCGACTGTTTACAAAAACCTCAGTGCCTCGACGAATGAGATAGTGCGGCACAAATTGCAGCAGTGCAGAGAACAGAAATCCTGCAATCATGACATTGAGATCACTTTCAGGAGGCAACTCGACTAATTCTCCATTGACCAACTCATAGTTACCCTCTGGCAGTTCTGAAGGGTGTAGTGCTGCATATTGCTCAAACGTTTTGAATCGTGGCTTGGCTTGCGTCATAGTGTGTTCGCCTTTAGCACTAATCGCCTTTTTGCTCACCCTCGCGTTAGTCGGTTTCACCCGCTTTTCGGTGGGTAATTTTGGCAGTGGATTCAACAATTCTAGCCAGGAGTTGAAACTACTATTACGCTTTGGGGCGAAATAATGCTGCAATTGATACCTAAATCTTAGGTGACATCGCTCTCCAAAACTCTCTATTCAAACTTCGCTTTCGCAATCTCAGATTTATTTGTTCTGCTGTTGCTAGTCCTGACAAAAAAGCACTTTCGACCCGGTTTCCTCCACACCAATCTCCTGTGCAAATTAGCGGTAATTGTGTGTTTGCAATTAGGTATTTTTCCGTTAAGGGTTGAGTCGGAAAGGCATACCGCCAGCGATGAACTTGTAGCACTTCGGGTGTAGATAGCCAGGGAAGAATTTGAGCAGCTTTGTCTAAGAGATGTTGTCCGACAGGTTGCAGGTCAGAGGTATCGAGATGACGGTGAGCAAACGCCGCGTTACTTTGCACGACGAACACAGGCTGAGAGGGTGAAAGTTGTTTGGTGCTGTCGATCGCAATCCAACCCAGATCAGAATCATGGGGACAGACGATCGCTTTCCAGTCTAGCAAATCCGTTTCGATGTGGGATGGGTAGGTTGCGATCGCCGCAATACAAGCCGAATACTGCACCGATTTCAACGTCTGCAAAAAGTCTGAATCTGGGATGGATTCTAGAATGATCAGAGCTTGAGGAGCCGGAATCGCCACGATCACTGCATCGGCAGTAATGACTGAATTGTTCTCAAATTGCAGGTGCCACTTTTGACCAATAAGTTCAATTTTTGCAACGCGCTGATTTTGGATGAGAGCCAACCCCGTTGCTAGAAATTTAGCGATCGCGCTAAATCCCATTGGTGAAGCATAACGGGGCGATCTCTTCGAGTTACCCGCAAGGGGTCGTTCTCTCGGTTCTTGTACCTGTCCATTGGCATCCAATTCGTGAATCGTGTCTGTCCAGCGTTGGAGAATGGCGCGATCGACCAGCGTTTTGACCAGGGATTGAAAGCGATCGTCTTTGGGTTTGAGATAACAGACTCCATGATCGGCGTGAGTGCCTTCTAATCGACGAGTAGCCAGCCTGCCGCCCAGCCCACGAGACTTCTCAACCACCACGACGTTGTAGCCCGCCTGATGTAGTTGTTGGGAACAGGTCAACCCCGCCATTCCCGCACCGACGATCGCAATCTCAAAATGAGTCATCCCATCACACCGAGAAATGTGTTTTTATATTACGAGAAATTCATCCTTCATCCCTCCTCGCGAAGCGGATTACCCCCAAGGGGGAACAGATCATCGAAGTTCTCCCTTATCCCCTCCCTTTAGTAGAATATGACTGACTGCCCAAACTTTGCACCGGAGGAGTCTGAGAGTGGACGAACTGAGAGCGGCATTGGAGTTAGCAACCGAAGATGAGTTACGAGACTTGACCGAGATTTTGTTTCGTCCCAAGTTTAATCCGTTGGATTATGTCAGCACGCCTGACCCGATCGAGGTGCAAAGTCAAGACCGAGAAGACTGGCTGGATGCGATCGACGAACGATTTCGATTTTTGGCCGCTGATGGCATGACCGTTTTGAGAGGACGCACGGGACAGGTGAGCTATCGTCAAGTGTTGATCCAGGTTTGCCGCTATTTGAAATTGCCTTATGCAGGGTCGATGTCTACAACTGATCTAGAGGCAGAAGTTTTTCTCAGCTTGTTAGACCGCGCTTGGAAACAGCTTCCCAAATCAGAAAAGGCGGCGTTGACGAAACGAGTTCAACAATCTATTTCTCAATCTGATCTGGCAAAAACACTGCCGCTCCCGGTGCAAAATGACCCGTTAAATCTGTTGCTCAAAGGAGGAGGCGCGATCGCCATTAGTTCCGTCGTCCGTCCGATGTTACTTCAACAGGTCGCCGGACAATTTGCCCTCCATTTTGCCCGACATGAAGCCGCAAAAGCGACCCTGACTCAAGGCGGATTGGCGGCCGCAACTCAGTTTCAAAATTACGCCGCGCTTCAAATGTCGAAGTATGGCATGGTGGCCAGTGCTGCGAGATACGGAGCCGTGAGAACGGTGTTTGCCTTTGCAGGATCGGCGCTTTGGGGCTGGTTTTTGGCAGATTTGGGATGGAGAGCGATCGCCACCAACTACGGTCGTGTGATTCCCATCATTTTTACGCTGGCACAGATTCGACTCACCCGTTCTGAATGTTTTGAGGCAATTTGAGCAAATCTCTGAGAGCCTTTCTGCAACTCCAGCGTCACCCCAACCTGAGTCTGCAACGGCACTGGAACATCGTCCAACTCGGACTGATCCTGCTGCCCTTTAGCGCGTTTTTAGGCGGGGTGATGATGCTCGTGCCGTCAGTGGTGATTTGGCAGCAGGAGTACAAAACTCTGATTCGTCAGCCGCTGAATTGGGGGTTTTTGACGCTTGCTCTTTGGTTACTGATCACCGCTTGTTTTGCGTTCAATCGATACAATGCTTTTCTGGGGCTATTCAACTTTCTGCCCTTCTTTTTTGTCTTCACCGCACTCAGTAACCTGATCCAAACGCCCAGTCAGCTTAGACGAATTGCCTGGATTCTGGTGATCCCTTCGCTGCCCGTGTCATTGATTGGTTTCGCCCAACTCTATTTACACTGGGGCGGTCGTCCTTCGCTGCTGTGGGGACTGATCGAATGGACGATCGACCCATCGGGCAATCCTCCCGGACGCATGGCTTCTGTGTTTACTTACGCGACGGTTTTGGCCAGCTATCACGTCATTGTGTTTGTGTTGGGTCTGGGCTTGTGGATTGAGGAAACGCAGCGAAACCCAAAATATTTCTTGAGCGCGATCGTGCTTCTGGATGCCGTCGCCTTAATTTTGACCAACTCTCGAAATGCCTGGGCGATCGCGCTTCTGTCCTGTCTTGCCTTTGCGTTGTATCAAGGTTGGCGACGCATTGTGGCAGGAGTTGGAGCGATTGCCGGAATCATTTTAGGAGCCGCCTTTGCCCCACCGCCATTTCAGGATGGGTTTCGAGCCGTTGTGCCTGCGTTTTTTTGGGCGAGACTGAATGATCAAATGTTTCGCGATCGTCCGATTCCTCAGATGCGATCGACGCAGTGGAGTTTTGCCTGGTCACTGACCCAACAGCGTCCGATCACAGGATGGGGCTTGCGAAACTTCACTCAGCTTTATGAAGCAAAAACGCAGTATTGGTTGGGGCACCCCCACAATTTGTTTCTAATGATGTCATCCGAAACAGGGCTTCCCGCAGCCTTGATGTTGTACGGATTAGTGGGTTGGGTCGTGACCCAGGGGGCGATCGTCTTTAGAAATTGGCAGGGAGAAAACCGCCTGATCTTTTTCACCTTCCTCATGGCCTTCGTCGCCTGCACGCTGTTTAGCCTGTTTGACATTACGCTGTTTGACGCTCGAATTAATACAATGGCCTGGGTTCTATTAGCGTCGATTTGCGGAATTGTCTATCAAAAAGCAAGCTTACGAAAAGATAGAGACACGATTTGAGTCGCATCTCCGTATGAATCAAAGTCCCCCAGAATAGGGGATTTAGGGGGCGAAACAATTGACAACCTTCACAGATCAATCCCTCCAGCAACACCTCAAAAAGCAGGCTTGCAAAAAAATAGAGACACGATTTGAGTCGCATCCCCATTTGTCAAACTTTTAAGTCAAAATTTCAAGTCAGTGGTCTACTTGCCCATCTGAGCAGCCACTTCTGCCGCAAAATCACTCTCTTCTTTTTGAATGCCTTCGCCCAACACAAAGCGGACAAAGCGACGTACCTGAATGTTTTCGCCCAGTTGTGCCACATTTTGCTTGACCAACTCATCAACCGTGATGTTTTGATCGCGAATGTAGGGCTGATCGAGCAGACACATCTCTTTGAGACGCTTGTCGATGCGACCCTGAACGATCTTCTCTTTGAGTTCTTCTTTTTTGCCGCTCAGGTCATCTTTGCCCATCTCGATCGCTTTCTCTTTTTCGACGATCTCAGCGGGAATGTCAGCAACCTTGACGTATTCTACATTGGGGCAAGCCGCCACCTGCATCGCCACGTTTCTCACCAACTGCTGAAACGCCTCATTTCGAGCCACAAAATCCGTTTGGCAGTTGACTTCTACCAGGACACCAATGCGTCCGCCCGTGTGAATGTAGCTGTCAACCAGACCCTCAGCCGCGACCTTGCCTTCTTTTTTGGTCGCAGACGTGATGCCCTTTTGTCGCAGCCACTCCGAAGCTTTTTCTAAATCACCGTCGTTTTCTTTGAGCGCTTTTTTGCAGTCCATCAGACCTGCGCCCGTTTTTTGTCGGAGTTCACCGACCTGTTTTGCCGAAATGTCCGCCATGGCCTTTTCCTAATAGGGTTGATTGAGTTTTGAGTTTTGAGCTAGGAGGTTCGGCGTTGCGCCTACTCATGAATTTTGAGTTACGAGTTATCAAAACCCATAACCCAAAAATCACTACTCAAAACCTATTCTGCGCTTTCTGTCTCTTCGGGAACGAATTCCGCTTCTTCGTCGTATTCGTACTCGTCTTCTGCACCGTCGTAGTCGTATTCGTCCTCTGTTTCTAGCTGACCGTGACGGCCTTCATAGATAGCATCGGCTAACCGACCTACAATTAGCTTAATGGATCGAATCGCGTCATCGTTGGCCGGAATGGGAATATCCACCACGTCGGGATCGCAATTGGTATCGAGTAGAGAGACGATCGGAATACTCAACTTGGTGCATTCCTGAACGGCATTATATTCGCGACGCTGATCGACAATCAACACGATATCGGGCACTTTTCGCATCTGTTTGATGCCACCCAGATATTTTTGAAGTTTTTCAAGCTCACGACGCAAAACAGCAGCTTCTTTTTTGGGCAACAGATCCAATCCGCCTGTTTCTTCACGACGCTCAAGGTCTTTGAGGCGATCGACGCGGGTTTTGATCGTCGTCCAGTTGGTCAACATGCCGCCGAGCCAGCGCTGGTTGACGTAGTATGCGCCACAGCGAGAGGCTTCTTGGGCGATGATTCCAGCGGCTTGGCGCTTGGTGCCAATAAACAAGAATTTTTTGCCTTGCTCAGAAGCGTTGCGGACATAGTTGTAAGCTTCATCCATCAACTGGGCGGTTTGCACCAAGTCAATGATGTGTACCCCGTTGCGCGAGGTGTAGATGTACGGGTCCATTTTGGGATTCCATCTTCGGGTTTGGTGCCCAAAGTGAACTCCAGACTCAAGCATTTGAGCCAACGAAACAACTGGCATTTATTTAACTCCTGATTCGGGTTAATCCTCCATTCAGAAGCAGTGAGGCGTGAGGCGTGAGGCGTGAGGAGTCAAAGAATTTGGGATAAATTTCTTGGTTCTCAGTGTCCATTCCTGTGGCCAAACCACCCGAAATTCTGAACGTGCGGGTTGAAAGAACTTATCTAGGATAGCACTTTGGGCACTTATCTGACTTTGGTTCTGTGGAGTTGAAGGGGAAGATTGCGTCTCGATCGCGCGGCTAAAACTCCAACTTTAAAAGAACTGGCTGACCAGACAGCTAAAGCCCGGAAGATTGGGACTACTCAGGCGATCGTTCTGATACAAAGTCGCGACCAGTTTGAGGGCAGCATTTTCACGTCGATACACTTCAACGGTTTGTTCTTGCCAGCTTACAATCCAATACTCATAGACTCCTTGGACTGAGTAGAGTTTCAGCTTGGCTTCTCTGTCGCGTCTTTCATTGGTTGCGCCTGGGGACAATACCTCAATCACAAGCTCTGGTGCGGCGATGAGATGTCCGGCTGCGTCTAGCAATCGTTCTAGGCGATCGTGGCTGGCCCAAACCACATCAGGAATCACATTATCTGTCTCTGAAAAAATGATACCAGGGTTAACTGCGGCTCTCCCTAGTCCACTTTCGTCCGACCAGAGTTTCAATAAGGTTCCAGCATTGATACAAACCTCTTGGTGTTTCCAGTTGGGCGCTCTCGTCACAAATAGTTCTCCATCAATAATTTCGTAGCGATTGACACGATCGCCTTCAAAGATCGTCAGATCAGAAGTCGTCCAGCGGATGGAATGGCTAGTTGTGGACTGCATAGAACGCCTGCCTCTCGTCACCTTGATTATAAGTCAAAGATTGTAGGCCAAAGTTTGATCGCAACGATCGGATAGAAAACCCCGGCTCAAACCTCTTATCTTGAAGTCAAGCAATTAGAAAAACAACTCTCGTAACCCGTTGAGAGGTAGAAGCTGTGAATCAACTGATGCAATCACTTTCTGAAGAAGCACTCTGGCGAGCGGTTCTCGATCGCGATCCCAAGTTTGACAATCGGCTTTTTTATGGGGTTCGGTCTACCAAAATTTATTGTCGTCCCACCTGTCCGAGTCGCCGCCCTGATCGCCGTCAAGTTTGCTTTTTTGAGTCGCCCCAAGCTGCTGAGGCGAGTGGCTTTCGTCCTTGTAAGCGTTGTCATCCTCAACAGGCGATCGCTCCAATTCAAGAAAAGATCTTGTCAGCCTGCCGTTATATTGAAGCGCAGCACGATCGCATTCCCACGCTCACAGAATTGGGCACTCAGGTTGAGATGAGTCCGACGCATTTTCAGCGAGTGTTTAAGCAAATGATTGGAGTGAGTCCGTTTGAATATGGCGACGCTCATCGAGTTGAACGCTTGAAACAACAATTACATCAAGGCGAAGAGATTGCGATCGCGCTCTACAGTGCAGGGTACGGTTCTAGCAGCAGACTTTATGAGAAAGGATCACAACTTGGCATGACACCCGCCACTTATAAAAAACACGGTTTTGGTGAAGCCATTCGTTACGCCACGGCCGACACTCCTCTGGGAATTTTGCTGATTGCAATGACCGATCGCGGTTTGTGCAGTGTCCAACTTGGAGAAACTATAGAAGATTTGGAGAATGAACTACAAGCGCAATTTCAAAAAGCTTCTTTGTATAAAGCGAGTGATGATCTGCAAGCGTGGATTCAAACGTTCGTCAGTTATTTGAGTGGTTCTTTGCCCTTACCAGAATTGCCCTGTGATGTGAGAGCAACGGCTTTTCAAATACGGGTGTGGCAAGCTTTGAGGCAGATTCCGATCGGAACCACCATCACCTACAGCGATTTAGCGATAGCGATCGGGCAACCCACTTCGATTCGAGCGGTGGCCAGTGCTTGTGCAAGAAATCCGATCGCGCTTCTTGTGCCTTGTCATCGGGTCGTGCCCAAAACGGGCGGCTTGGGTGGTTATCGCTGGGGCGTTTCTCGTAAACAGGCATTACTTGATTTGGAGAAACAATATATGACTAATTCTCAATAGCTGCTACTAAGAGATTAGACCTCCTGCGCGAATCCGGAAACGCCCCCTAAATCCCCCACAAGTGAGGG